>NZ_JANODC010000465.1:0-9062 GCF_031412495.1 Rhizobacter sp.
GATCGGCGTGCTCTACATGAAGAACATGAATCCGGGCCCGACGCTGTTCACCAACAACCCGCAGAACATCTACGCCGTCTTCCTGCTCTTCATCATCGCCAACCTGATCATGCTGCCGCTCGGCTGGATGTGCATCAAGGCAGCCAAGCGGATCCTGCGCGTGCCGCGCGACATCCTGATGCCGGTGATCCTGCTGTTCTGCGTCGTCGGTGCCTTCGCCATCAACAACACCGCCTTCGACGTCGGCATCATGCTGATCGCCGGCGTCATAGCCTGGATCCTCGAGGAGAACGGCTTCCCGATCACGCCGCTGATCCTCGGCGTCGTCCTCGGCGGCATGCTCGAGGAGAACTTCGTCTCCTCGATGATCAAGGCCGACGACAACATCCTCGCCTTCTTCGGCCGGCCCATCGCGGCCGGCCTCGGCGCGTTGACCCTGGCGATCTGGCTCTGGCCGGTGCTGCAGGCGGTGCGGTCGCGTCGCCGGCGCTCCTCGAGGCCAGCGTGACGCTCGCGGCGCGCGGCGCCGATTCGCGCCAGGCCTGGGTCCGCCTCGTCGTGGCTCTGATGCTGATGACGGTCGGCAGCAGCGCCATGTACGTGGTCGCCGTCGTCCTGCCGAGCGTGCAGGCCGAGTTCGGCGTCGCTCGCGCCGACGCCTCCCTTCCCTACACCCTGCTGATGATCGGCTTCGTCGTCGGCGGCATGGTCATGGGCCGACTGGCCGACCGCTTCGGCATCGTCGTGCCGCTGCTCATCGGCGCGGCCGGGCTCGGCACCGGTTTCGTCGCGGCCGGCCTGGCGCCCAATGTCTGGACCTTCGCCATCGCGCACGGCCTGCTCCTCGGCCTGGTCGGCAGCTCGGCCAGCTTCGCGCCGCTGGTCGCCGACACGTCGCTGTGGTTCGTGCGCCGGCGCGGCATTGCCGTCGCCATCTGCGCCAGCGGCAACTACGTCGCGGGCGCCATCTGGCCGCCGATCGTGCAGCACTTCGTCGAGTCGGTCGGCTGGCGCCAGACCTACGTCGGCCTCGGCATCTTCTCGGCGCTGGCCATGGCCTCGCTCGCGCTGCTGATGCGGGAACGCCCGCCGGCGCTCGTCGCCGCCGCCGCCACGCCGCGCGCCGGCGCCGGTTCGCCCTCGGACCGCCCGTTCGGCCTGTCGCTGAACGGCGCCCAGGTGATGCTCTGCATCGCCGGCCTGGCCTGCTGCGTGGCGATGTCGATGCCGCAGGTGCACATCGTCGCCTACTGCGGCGACCTCGGCTACGGCGCCGCCCGCGGCGCGCAGATGCTATCGCTGATGCTGGCCTGCGGGGTGGTCAGCCGGCTCGTCTCGGGCGCGATCTGCGACCGCATCGGCGGCCTGCGCACCCTCCTCCTCGGCTCGGTGCTGCAGGGGCTGGCGCTGCTCCTCTTCCTGCCCTTCGACTCGCTTGCCTCGCTCTACGTGATCTCGGCCCTGTTCGGGCTGTTCCAGGGCGGCATCGTTCCTTCCTACGCGATCATCGTCCGCGAGTACTTCCCGCCCGCCGAGGCCGGCGCGCGTGTCGGCACCGTCCTGATGTTCACCCTGCTCGGCATGGCGCTCGGCGGCTGGCTCTCGGGCAAGGTGTTCGACCTGACCGGCTCGTACCACGCCGCCTTCCTGAACGGGATCGGCTGGAACCTGGTCAACCTTGCCGTCGTGCTGTTCCTGCTGAACCGGGTGCGGCCAGGGAGCCACCGCCTCGCCCCGGCCTGAGCCGAAGCCCGCCGACCCCCGTTCAGCGGTCGGCGAAGAACGGCAGGCCGACGTCGAACTCGCCGACGGCGCCCTTGACGATCCGCGAGACCACCGGCTTCATCGACTCCGGCCCTTCCCAGGTCGATCCACCGGGCCGTCCGTCGCTGCTGGTCACGACCACGAAGCGGGTGTCCTCCCGGTAGCAGGAGTCCGCGAACAGGCGGCGGTTCAACTCGTCGACGAATTCGTCGACGCTGACCGGCGTGGCCTGGGGCGGGCCGCGCAGCAAGCGCTTCCAGTGCTCGCCGCTGGCCGTGGCGGACCGGCGTGGCTTGCTGCCCTGGGGCGCGCCGGCGCCCGATGTCGTTTGCTTTGCCACCACGCCCGTCCGAGTCCGCGTCTCGATCGGCAAGCGCTGTGCCGCCTGCGCCGCCCGATGCGTCAGACGCGTACGAGGCGGGTGTGGGTGTCGACGATGGTGAACGAGTCGTCGTCGTTGCGGACCACGGGCAGGCACGCGTAGGCGGTGCGGTAGGTCCGCGCCACCGGTCGCATGACGGTGCTGCCCGTCCCCCCGTGGTCGAGGCGCTCGAAGGTCGTGCTCTCGACCAGGGTGTAGCCGGACCCGGTGACCGAACGGACCTTGATGGTGGCGGTTTCCTCGGTGACGGTCTGGTTGGGCACGGGTGGGTGTTGAGCAAGCATCGGGGGAGGGGCCGACGACGTCGGGCCGGGTGAATGCCGTCCTGGGCAAACAACGTGCACACCCCTCGCGGGCACATGCGTTGCCTCGCCGACCCGGTGGGCGCCCCTGCCGGACAACCGAATGCGGCTGCGTAGGACGCTGTCGCTTCAGTCGCTGTCCGCTCGATCGGCGGGCCTGCGCCCTGTAGATTCCCCGGCTTCATCAACGACGAGGGCGACCCCATGAGTCTGATCAGTTTCCTGAAGGATGCCGGCGAAAAGCTGTTCAACCCCGGCAAGGCGGCCGCGGCCGCTCCGGCTGCAGCCAACGCGCCAGCCGCAGCGACCCAGCCCGACATCGCGGCGCTCAACGACACCGCGGCGCAGGCCATCGAGCGCTACATCGGATCGCAGGGCCTCAAGGCCGACGGCCTCGACGTCCGCTACGACGGCGCCAGCCAGACGGTGACCGTCGCCGGCGTCGCCCCCGACCAGGCGACCAAGGAAAAGATCGTCCTGTGCTGCGGCAACGTCTCCTCGGTGGCGCACGTCAACGACATGCTGACCGTCGCCGCCGCGGCCGAGCCAGAGTCCACCTATCGCACGGTCAAGTCCGGCGACACGCTGTCGAAGATCGCCAAGGAAGCCTACGGCGACGCCAACGCCTACATGAAGATCTTCGAGGCGAACAAGCCGATGCTCGCGCACCCCGACAAGATCTACCCGGGCCAGATGCTGCGCATCCCGGCCGCCTGAAACCGACGAGTGAGCCCATGAACGCCGCCACCCTTGCCCAGCCGACCGCCTCGACGACGCAGCGGACCGGAAAGCCGTCACTAAAGGACGGGTGGCAGCTGGTCAAGTCGGCCGGCGCGGCGTGGGTCGACGACTACGCGGCGAGCATGGGCGCGGCGATCTCGTACTACACCGTCTTTTCCCTCGCGCCGCTGCTGCTCATCGTCATCTCGGTGGCCGGTCTGGTGTTCGGCGACGAGGCGGTGCGCGGCGAGCTGTTCGGCCAGCTCGCCGGCCTGATGGGCGACGACGCGGCCAAGGCCATCCAGGACATGCTGGCCGGCGTCAGCAAGCCGTCGTCCGGAATCATCGGCACCGTCGTCGGCGTGCTCGTGCTGCTCATCGGCGCGACCACCGTCTTCGGCGAGCTGCAGGACGCGCTCGACCGCATCTGGCGCGCGCCCGAGCGGCCCAAGGGGGCCGGCCTGTGGGGCCTGATCCGGGCCCGCCTGCTCTCCTTCGGCATGATCCTGTGCCTGGCCTTCCTGCTCGTGGTGTCGCTCGTCATGGGCGCGGTGATCGCCGCGCTCGGCAAGTGGTGGGGGCCGCTCTTCGGCGGCTGGGAGGTGCTGGCGCAGGTGGTGAACCTGGCGGTCGGCTTCGGCCTGACGACCGTCATCTTCGCCGTGATCTACAAGATGATGCCGCGCGTCGACATCCAGTGGCACGACGTCTGGATCGGCGCGCTCGTCACCGCCGCCCTGTTCACCATCGGCAAGTTCCTGATCGGCCTGTACATCGGCAAGAGCGGCGTCGCCTCCGGCTTCGGCGCCGCCGGCTCGATCGTCATCATCTTCATCTGGGTCTACTACTCCGCACAGATCTTCCTGCTCGGGGCCGAGTTCACCTGGGTCTATGCCCAGACCATGGGTTCGCGGCGCGGCATGGCGGCGGCCGAAGCCGGGCAGCCCGCGCAGGCGGCGGGCGCGGCCGAGATCCCCTCGCGTTCGCAAGATGCCAGCGGTTCCGTTCCGGACCCGGGCGCACCGTCATTGCCCCTGGCTCCACCGGCGGCGGCCGCGGCGCGGGCCTCGCTGGCCGAGGTCGGCGTCGGCGTCGGCGTCGGGCTGGCCTTGCGCTACCTGGTGCCGCGACTTCTGCGCCGCTTCTAGAGCGTCACGGGATGTACCTTGCTGCAACGCTGTCATGCCCGACGGGCCGACACAAGCCGACGCCGGCATCGCCGCACTACATCACCGCGCCAAGCGACCAGGGAACGAACTCGTTCTGCCCGTAGCCGTGGACCTCGCTCTTGGTCTTGCGGCCGGAGGCGGTGTCGAGCATCAGGCGGAAGATGCGCTCGCCCATGGCGTCGATCGACGCCGTGCCGTCGATGACCTCGCCGCAGTTGATGTCGATGTCGTCTTCCTGCTTCTGCCAGAGCGCCGTGTTCGTGCTCAGCTTCAGCGACGGCGACGGCGCGCAGCCGTAGGCCGAGCCGCGGCCGGTGGTGAAGCAGATCAGGTTGGCGCCGCCGGCCACCTGGCCGGTCGCCGAGACCGGGTCGTAGCCCGGCGTGTCCATGAAGACCAGGCCGCGCGTCGTCACCGGCTGGGCGTACTCGAAGACGTCGGTCAGGTTCGTCGTGCCGCTCTTGGCGATCGCGCCCAGGCTCTTCTCGAGGATCGTCGTCAGGCCGCCGGCCTTGTTGCCGGCCGAGGGGTTGTTGTCCATCTCCTGGTCGTTCTTCGCCGTGTAGTTCTCCCACCAGCGAATGCGGGCGATCAGCTTGTCGGCGACCTGTGCCGAGACGGCGCGCCGCGTTAGCAGGTGCTCGCCGCCGTAGATCTCGGGCGTCTCGGACAGGATCGCCGTGCCGCCGTGGCGGACCAGCCGGTCGACCGCGGCGCCGAGGGCCGGGTTGGCGCTGATGCCGGAGTAGCCGTCGGAGCCGCCGCATTGCAGGCCGACCGTGATGTGGCTGGCCGGCACCGGCTGCCGGCGCGACCGGTTGGCTTCCTCGAGCAGCCACTCGACCAGCTCGACGCCGTGCGCCACCGACTTCCTCGTGCCGCCGGTCTCCTGAATGTTGAAGGCGTGCAGCGCCGCCTTGCCGGGATGGTCGGCGCCGAGCTTCTCCTGCTCGACCAGGCCGCTGATCTGGTTCGTCTCGCAGCCGAGGCCGACCACCATCACGGCGGCGAAGTTCGGATGGCGGGCATAGCCGCCGAGCGTTCGGCGCAGCACCTGCAAGGGCTCGCCGGCGCTGTCCGTGGCGCAGCCGGCACCGTGCGTCAGGGCGACGACGCCGTCGACGTTCGGGAAGCGCTCGAGCGCGCGCGGGTTGGTGTCGCGCCGGAAGTGGTCGGCGATGGCGCGGGCCACCGTCGCCGAGCAGTTCACCGAGGTCAGGATGCCGATGTAGTTGCGCGTCGCGATGCGACCGCCCGGCCGGACGATGCCGTCGAAGGTCGCCGGCTCGGCGACGAACTCGGTCGGCCGGGCCCCGCTCGCCGCCGCGTAGTCGCGGGCGAAGCTGGCGAACTCCAGGTTGTGCGTGTGCACGTGCTGGCCGGCCGCGATCGGCTGCTTGGCGGTGCCGATGATCTGGTCGTAGCGGCGCACCGGCGCGCCGGCCGCGATGGCCCGTGTCGCCAGCTTGTGGCCGGGCGGGATCAACCCCGAGACGGTGATCCCCTCGCTCGCGATCCGCGTCCCGCCGACCAGCTGGTGCCGGGCGATGACGACGTCGTCGGCCGGGTGGATACGGATCACGAGGGGGTCGGTGACCGCCTCGGACGAAAGGCGATCGTTCATCCGTCGATCAGCTTCGGGTCCCAGGCGTGGACCTTCTGGCGCTGCTCGCCCAGGCCCTCGATGCCGAGCCGCATCTCGTCGCCGGCGACCAGGTATTTCGGCGGCTTCATGCCGAGCCCGACGCCGGGCGGCGTGCCGGTGCTGATGAGGTCGCCCGGGTACAGCGTCATGAATCGGCTGCAGTAGGCGACCAGCTCGGCGACGCCGAAGATCATGGTCTTCGTGCTGCCGTTCTGGACCCGCTTGCCGTTGACCTCGAGCCACATGGCGAGCGCCTGCGGATCGGGCACCTCGTCGGCCGTGACCATCCACGGGCCGATCGGGCCGAAGGTGTCGCAGCACTTGCCCTTGTCCCAGGTGCCGCCGCGCTCGAGCTGGTACTCGCGCTCGGAGACGTCGTTGACGACGCAGTAGCCGGCGACGTGCTGCAGGGCGTCGGCCTTCTCGACGTAGCGCGCGACGCTGCCGATGACGACGCCGAGCTCGACCTCCCAGTCGGTCTTCACCGATCCCTGGGGAATGACGACGGCATCGTTGCAGCCGACGATCGCGCTGCCCGGCTTCATGAAGATGATCGGTTCCTTCGGGATCGGCGAGCCGGTCTCGGCGGCGTGGTCGGAGTAGTTGAGGCCGATGCAGATGAACTTGCCCACGCCGCTCCAGGGCGGAGCCAGACGGCCCGGGTTGGAGACGGCGGGCAGCTTCGAGGCGTCGAGCTCGGCCAGGCGCTTCAGGTTCTCCGGACGCAGCGTCGCGGCGGTGATGTCGGGAACGACGCCGGAGAGCTCGCGCACGGTGCCGCCTGCATCGAGCAGCGCCGGTTTTTCCGCGCCCTTGGCGCCGTATCGCATCAGCTTCATTGCTTTCCTTGTGTGAACGGGGTCCGAAGTTTAGGTCTTAGACCGACCAGCCGCCGTCGATCACCTGCGTCGTCCCCGTGGTGAACGCCGACTCGTCGCTGGCCAGGTAGACCGCCAGCGCGGCGATCTCGGCGGTGGTGCCGAGCCGGCCCATCGGCTGGCGCGCGACGAAGGCCGCCTCGACCTGCTCCAGCGTCTGGCCGCTACTCTCGGCCTGGGCGCTGATCCGCTGGCGCAGCGACGGCGATTCGACGGTGCCGGGGCAGATCGCGTTGCAGCGCACGCCCTGGGTGACGAAGTCGGCGGCGATCGACTTCGTCATGCCGATGACCGCGGCCTTGGTCGCGGTGTAGACGAAGCGGTTCGGCACGCCCTTGATGCTCGACGCGGCCGAGGCGACGTTAATGATCGAGCCGCCGCCGACCTTGAGCATCGGCGGCAGGAAGGCGCGGATGACGCGGTACATCGCCCGCACGTTGAGGTCGAACGAGAAGTCGAAGGCGATCTCGTCGCATTCCAGGATCGTGCCGGCGTGGACGTAACCGGCGCCGTTGAAAAGGACGTCGACGGTGCTCTTCGTGTTGGCGCCGATCGCCGCCGCGAGCACCGCGCTGGCGTCGGTGACGTCGAGCCGGCGCGTCTCGCAGCCGGTGGCGCGGCCGAGGTCGGCGAGCAGGTCCTCGTTGATGTCGGTGGCGATCACCCGCGCCCCTTCGCGGACGAAGGCCTCCGCTACGGCCCGGCCGATGCCCTGGCCGGCAGCGGTGATGAAGGCGGTCTTGCCTGACATGCGATCGGACATGGCTTGCTCGTGGAAAGGTTGACGGGGGGTAAAGAATGATGTTGGCACCGCGCCGACGCCAAGATCGGGGTTTGCACCCCGAAGATACGCCGCCTGCCGTCACCGACTTCCAAGAATAACCATGGACCCTGCCCCTCTCCCCGCCGTGCCCCCGCCTCGACCGCCGATGAGCGCGCGCGCCCGCTGGCTGGGCACGGCCATCGCCCTGCTGGCCCTGGCCGCGCTCGGGGCGCTGGCCTGGTACCTGACGCATCGGCCGGCGGCGACGCCCTCCGGAGCGGCCACGGCCGCTGGAGCCGGCCCGGGGCCATCGGCGAGCGGCAGCGAGCCGGGCGGGCCGGGCGGCGGTGCGGGCGGTCGAGGTGGCCGAGGCGCCAACGCCAGCGCCGTCGGCGTGGCCACCGCCGTGGCCGCGAACCTGCCGGTCTTCCTCGATGCCCTCGGCACGGTCACGCCATCCGTCACGGTCACGGTGCGACCCCAGGTCTCGGGGGTCATCACGCAGGTGCTGTTCGCCGAGGGGCAGCTGGTGAAGAAGGGGCATGTGCTCGCCACCCTCGATCCGCGCTCGTACGAGATCGCCCTGCAGCAGGCGATCGGCGCGCGCATGCGCGACGAGGCGCAGCTCGATAACGCGAAGGTGCTGCTGCAGCGCTACCAGACGCTGCTCGGCCAGGACTCGATCGCGCGCCAGGACGTCGACACGCAGCGCGCCGCCGTCCGGCAGCTGGAGGCGACGATCGTCATGGCCCGGGCCACCGAGAACACGGCGCGCCTGAACCTCGGCTACACCCGCATCGTCGCGCCGGCGGCCGGGCGGATCGGCCTGCGCGCCGTCGACGCCGGCAACCTGATCAACGCCGGCGATGCCAACGGCCTGGCCGTGATCACCCAGCTCGCGCCGATCGACGTCGAGTTCTCGGTGCCGCAGGACCGCGTGCCCGAGATCCAGGCCCGCGTCGCCGCCGGCGCGAAGCTGCCGGTGACCGCCTTCGACCGCACGCGCACGACGGCGCTCGGCGAGGGCGTCTTCTCGACCCTCGACAACCAGATCGACACGCAGACCGGCACGGTGCGCGCCAAGGCGCGCTTCGCCAACGCTGGCAATACGCTGTTCCCGAACCAGTTCGTCAACGTCCGGCTGCTCCTGCAGAACATCGAGTCGGCGGTCGTCGTTCCGGTGACCGCCGTGCGTCGCGGCAGCACCGGCGACTTCGTCTACGTGCTGCGGGACGACCGCACCGTCACAGTCCGCCCGGTCGAGCGCGGCGTCGCCACGAACGAGGTCATCGCGATCACGCGCGGCCTGGCCATCGGCGAACGCGTCGTCACCGAAGGCGGCGACCGGCTGCGCGAAGGCGCGAGCGTGCAGCTGGCCGGCGCGCGGCCCGCCTCCGGCTCGGCAGGCGGCGGCCGGCGTGCCGCGTCGTCGCCCGAAG
>NZ_JANODC010000466.1:0-2275 GCF_031412495.1 Rhizobacter sp.
GACGTGCTGCCGCGACGCGAGGAACTGCGCGGTGCCGTCGCGGCGGCGCGGCTGGCGCCCGGGCGGCCGGAGATGCGGCTGAGCGTCCGCTCGCAGGAGTCGCGCCGGCTGAACGAGGCGGCGCGCGTCTCCTACTGGGACCGCAACAACGTGCCGGCGGCCGTCGCCCTGCAGGTCAGGGCCTTCGCCGCCAACCCGCTCGATTCCGAGGTCGCGGGCAACCTCGCGTTCCTGCGCATGCGCGAGCAGCCGCCGCAGATCCGTGCGGCTCGGCAGCTGGCGCTGCACTCGCTGACCCTGCCGGACACCCGCTACCCGCTCGGCCGGGTGCAGGACTGGACCACGCTCGCCATCTCCAGCGCCCTGCTCGGCCGGGAGTCGGACGCGCGCCATGCGTGGTACATCTCGCTGGTGCTCGCACCCGATCGGCAACGGCAGAGGAGCGCCGCCCTGCGCGCGGTGTCGATCTACGGCGAGCGCCTGCGCCCCTCGGTCGAGGCCATGCTGCGGCGCGAGTTCCCGGTCGATCGAAGCAGCTCGCGGGCGGCCGGGCGCCGCCCGGCAGGCTAGGGCCTGTTAACGCCATGGGAGGGTTCGCGTGACTCGGCAAAGGGCCTCCTGCGAGGCGCAAAGCGCAGCCGTAGCCGCTGCTACGGCGAGCATTTGCAACGCGGCGGGCGACCCTTTGCCGAGATCACCCGAAGGGCCGGTGCGGTGTGGGCTGCAGGGCGGCGTTGCCCGCTCGTTGTGTGCCGCAGGCACACGGCCTCGCAGGCGCCTTGCCCTGCAGCCCCCACCGCACCAGCGCGAACCCTCCCATAGCGTTAACAGGCCCTAGCGATGAAGGTCCTCGTCGGCACGGCATCGTGGAGCGACAAGTCGCTCGTCGCCTCGAAGAAGTTCTACCCGCGCGAGGCGGGCACGCCGGAAGGAAGGCTGCGCTTCTACGCGACGCAGTTCCCACTGGTCGAGGTCGACACTTCGTACTACGCGATCCCGCTGGCGCAGACCGCGCAGGCCTGGGCCGACCGGACGCCGGCGCAGTTCACGCTCAACATGAAGGCCTTCCGGCTCTTCACCGGCCACCAGACGACGGCCGGCGTGCTGCCGCCCGATCTGCGCGCCGAGCTGCCGGCAATGAAGAAGGCGAGCTTCTATTTCAAGGACGTGCCGCCCGAGCTGCGCGACGCGCTCTGGCAGCGCTTCAAGGAGGCGCTCGAGCCCCTGCGCACCGCCGGCAAGCTGGGTATGGTGCACTTCCAGTTCGCGCCCTGGCTGCTGCGCAACCGCGACGGCCTCGCGCACGTGGCGATGTGCGCCGAGACGATGAAGGACTACACGGTCAGCGTCGAGTTCCGCAACCGGACCTGGTTCGACGACGCCCATCTCGGCGCGACGCTCGCCTTCGAGCGCGAGCTGAACCTGGTGCACACCGTCATCGACAGCCCGCAGGGCTTCCATAATTGCGTGCCGCCGGTGTGGGAGTCGACGCACATGCAGTACTCGCTGGTCCGGCTGCACGGCCGCAACCACGAGACCTGGAACATCAAGGGCGCGACGGTCGCGTCGGAGCGCTTCAACTACGACTATCCCGACGCCGAGCTCGAGGAGATCGCCGCCCGGGTCGAGCGCCTGGCGCCCGAGACCTTCACCACGCACGTGATCATGAACAACAACATGGAGGACCAGGGCCAGCGCAACGCCGCCACCCTGGTGCGGATCCTCGAGGCGCGGCGGCAGGCGAGGGTGCCCAGGCTGGTGCAGCAGGAGCCGCGGCCGGCGCCGCTCGAGAGCCACGAGCAGGAGAGCCTGGTCGGCGCTGCCGAGTGGGTCAGCTGAGGCGGCCGGGACCTGGCAGCGGGAATAGGATGGCACCTGCCGACGCCGACCTTCCCGACACGCCATGCGCTATTCCGCCGCCGAACACGATGCCTTCGCCGCAGCCTTCAACCGTGACAGCCTGGTCGTGCTGCGCCGCCACTTCGAGCCCGGGCTGCTGCGCGCGTGGCGGCGCGAATTCGAGCCGCTGCTGCAGGCCAACATCCGCGAGGAGCAGGACACCCCGACCCGCGGCCCGCAGCGCTTCTACGTGACGCTGCCGTTTCGCGGCGTCTTCGCCGACGCGGCCGTCTACGAGGACCCGGACGTGCTCGCCATCGTCGAGCGCGTCGCCGGCCCCGACCCCGTGATGTGCCAGCTCGTCACCGACACGCCGATGCGGGGCTCGGACTTCCAGGACTGGCACGCCGACACGCCGCTGCTGTTCCCGGAGACG
>NZ_JANODC010000467.1:0-2022 GCF_031412495.1 Rhizobacter sp.
CTGATCAGGTCCGCACCATCGACGCGCGGCTGCAGGAGGTACCGGGCGACGGTGGACTTGCCCACGTTGCCCGAGAAGTTGATGACGGCGATCTTCATCGTTGCTCCTTTTCACGCATGAACGTGTTGGTGATTTGGGTGGACATGAAAGCCTTGGCGACGTCCTCGCCGCGCGGGCCATTGGCGAAGCTGGTCTGACCTGGCTTCCCGGGCGACTGCGCGGGCGCCGGCGATGCGGGTGTCTCACCTGCTTCGGGCTTCGAGGTGGCTTCGACTGCTGGCGCCCGTGATGCCACGTTCAACACGCGTTGAGTGGCATCCGTCGATGAGGTGGCCGACGGCTGCCTCCTTGCCCTGGCTACCTCGCGATGGACGGTGCTTCGGCTCACGGTCACGCCGGCTGCGGACAACGCCTGGCGTATTGCCTCCAGCGTGTATCCCGTCGCGTACAGGCGATGGATCTCGTCGGCGAACGGCAGTGCCTTGCGCGTGCATCGGCCAGGCGGCATAACGGGGACGAGGCGCACGCCGCCCTGGCTCTCCCGTGTGGTCGCGCCCAAACTGGACATACGCACTCCGGGGTCTGCCGTCGTCGGGTCCGGCGAGCCGATGCCGCTCACGCTGCCCGCCCACGCGCCGCGAGTTCGGCGGAGCGCTGAGAAGCCGGATCTCGTCTCACCGCTTCCCGGTCCTGTGTCATCGGCGTTTCGCATTGGATCGGCCCCGTCGCGGCTGCGTCCCACACGCGTCCCGCTTGGGTCGCTCGCCGTCTCGCAGTGGTGCCGTCGCTGTCGCGGCTGCGTCCCACGCCGTTTCGCTGCCGTCTCACAATTTCCGAACTGGTCACGCTCATGTCCCGCGCGCGTTTCTCTCGAAGGAATCTTCGACGCAAAGAAGCGTGTCTCGCATGCGGCATTTGGGCCGAAATCTAGCGGCCCAAGAGCCTGCATTCGAGCCAATACTGGTCTTCAAGGTGAGTGCAGAGATAGGCGCGGTGGCGCCGTTGTCTGACACGCACGGCATGGCAGGAGGCTCGTGTATGGCACCCTCGTCACGTGATCGACTGAGCGTCGATCTGCATGGTCTGAAAGCCGCGCTCGTCGAGCGCGCGCGGCTGGCCGGTACGTCTCCCTCGGGTTGGGTTCGGGCGACGCTTGCTGAGGCCCTGGGGGGCGCTGCTGAGCCTGTCAGCGAGGCCAGGCCTCCTCGGCTCCGAGCGCGCGATGCGAGCCGTGTGCGGCTCACGCTGCGCATGCCTCGCGCCGAAGCAGCTGCCGTACTTGCAGCGGCCCGCCTGGCAGGTCAACCTCCAGGCGACTTCGTCGCCAACCTGTTGGCCGGGCAGCCCGCGCCCATGCCGGCCAGCGACCGCGCCGAAACCGTTGGAGCGCTGATCGCGTCCTGTGCCGAGCTGTCCACGTTCAGCCGCAACCTGAGCCACCTCGTGTCGCTGTTGCGGCAAGGTGCCTTCCGGCCGGCCGAGGAGTACCGGCCGATGCTGGCCACGCTGAGCCATGACGTGCGGGAGCACCTCGATCACCTCACGCGTGCCCTGGTTGACTTGCAGCCCCGCCGGCGCAGCGGCATGCAACAGCACCGCGGCGACCCCACAAAGGCAGGGGCACGGCCATGACGCAAGGTCAGAACATCGACGGCGTCCTGCTCCAGTGGGGCGACCGGCTCTTCTATCCGGGTAACCGGATCGTGCACACCCGACCGCAGCCCAAACTCAGCGGGCTCGCCGCACATCAGCGTGCTGCCGCCATCCGCGCGCGCATCGAGGCGACAGTGGTGCGTCGGGCGCCGCAGGTCATGGTGAAGGTCACGGGCGGCGGGCGAGGCATGAAGGCCATCGCCGCCCACTTCCGATACATCAGCAAGAACGGCCGCCTCGACATCGAAGACGACCGCGGCGACATCTCGCGCGGCAAGTCAGCGCTGCACGGGCTGGCGGAAGACTGGCGCTATGGCGGAACCTTCATCGACGACATCGGCGATCGGCGGGAGGCTTACAACGTCATGC
>NZ_JANODC010000468.1:0-4090 GCF_031412495.1 Rhizobacter sp.
GCCTGCAGCGGCGCCGGCAGGGTGTCTGGCGCGCCGGGCGCGTCCCAGGCGTCGGTGAAGCGGCTGCGCAGGGTGCGGCAGGGCTTGCCGGTGACGGTGCGCGTCAGCACCGCGTCTTCGGAGCCGGCCTCGAACAGCCTCGCTTTGATCTCGGGCGTGACCTCGCTCTCGACCGTCTTCAGCCAGACCGAGCCGCACCAGACGCCTTCGCAGCCGAGCGCCAGCGCCGCCGCCATCTGCCGGCCGCGGCCGACGCCGCCGGCACCCAGCACCGGCAGGGGCGCGACCGCATCGACGACGCGCGGCCACAGCACCATCGACGTCGTGCTGCCGGTATGCCCGCCGGCCTCGGTGCCGACGGCGATGACGAAGTCGCAGCCGACCTCCTTGTGCTTCAGCGCGTGCTTGGCCGCGCCGGCCATCGCCGCGACCTTGATGCCGCGCGCGTGCGCCCGCTCGACGAGCTCCTTCGACGGCGAGCCGAGCGCGTTGACGATGAGCCTGATCGGGTGCTCGAGGGCGATCTCGATCATCCGCGCGCTCTCGGCAGGCGTGAACGTGAACTCGCCGACCATCGTCTTCATGATCTGGTCGGCGTCGGCCTCGGGCAGCGGCGGGATGCCGGCGTCGTCGAGCAGCTTCCTGACGAAGTCGCGCTGCGCCTGCGGGAACAGCCGCTCCGGGTCGAACTTGCGGTCGCCGAGGTCTTCGTAGCGGGCCGGGTTGAGGATGTCGATCCCGTAGGGCCTGCCGTCGATGTGCCGGTCGATCCAGCTCAGCTCCTCGTGCACGCGCTCGGCGCTCATCCTGGCCATCCCGAGCACGCCGAGGCCGCCGGCCCTCGACACCTCGACGACGACGTCGCGGCAATGGGAGAAGGCGAAGATGGGGACCTCGATCCCGAACATCTCGCACAGGCGGTTCTTCATCGCGCGCCCGCCACGCCAAGCTTGTTCATGCTCATGAACGAATAATCCTTGCTGGTGATCACGGTGTCAAACCGGAAGACCCTGACGCCGGCTCCTCGGTGGATGGCGGCAGCCGCTCCGGCGACGGCCTCGGCGCCTCCGGCACCTGGCGCAGGCGGAAGTAGCGCGGGTCGCCCGAGGGGACCGTCAGCCGGCGCACCCCGAAGCCGGTCGCGCTGACCGGCCCGAGGGTCTGGAACGGTCCGACGGTGCTGCGCGAGGCCTCGAGAAGGTAGTTCCCGGGCGGCAGGGCACGCGTCTCGATCACCGTTCCGGCGGCGGTGCGCGTCACGCGCCGGCCGCCGAAGGGGCGCGCCAGCGGGTCGCCGACGAACAGGCCCTGGCCCGGCATGAGCACGCTCTTCCAGTACGCCTCGACGAGCGTCTCGCCACCGAGGTAGCGGCCCATCACGACGCCGATGTCGGGGAACTTGGCGAGGAAGTTGCAGGGCTCCACGCTCGCGCCGTAGCTGCCGGTGGCGCCGGCGGCAAGCCATTCGAGCACGGTTGTCTGCCCGGCGCCCGACAGGACGCCCCCGTGCGACGTGAGGTGGTCGGCGATGGCACCGTCGAGGAAGCGGTTGCTCGCGATGGCGGCGACCTGGGCCACGCCGGTGAAGTGGAACATCACGTCGGCCTTGCCTTCGAGGGCGTCGGCGTCGATCTGCTCGATCGGGTAGGCCGCGCCGAGCATCGCGCGTACGTGGCCGAAGCTGGCGGCGCGCACGTTGCGAGCCGGGTCGCGCGTGCTCATCAGGTAGGCCTTGCCTTCCGGCCAGGTCGAATCGGAGCGGACGCCGCGGTCGATGAGACGCTTGACGCCGTCGACGTCGGTGCCGGCCAGCAGCATCGTCGGCCGGACGCGGTGGTCGGTGTACGGCGCGTGGCTGCGGCTGTTGAAGTAAGCGTGCGGCTTCGTCGTCTGGCAGCCTTCGGCGCAGTACGAGCCGGGATCGAAGCCGAGCCCGAACGCCGCCGTCACCGACATGCACTCGACGCGGAACGGATAGGTCCAGGCCAGGGCCAGGGCCTGCACATCCGGGCCCAGCCTGGCGTCGAGCACCTCCTTGACGCGCAGGTACTCGCCGAAGGGCATGACCGGCTGGCCGGGCGTGAAGCGGACGTGGACGACCCGGTCCTCGGCGATGCCGCGCCGCGCCGCGTAGTAGCGGCCGATCTCGACGCTCGCCGGGTCGGCGTCGTTGACGATGACGGCGAGGTCGCGGGTGCGCAGGCCGACGGCGGGCAGGGCGAGCCGCAGCTGGGCTTCGGCGCCGGCGGCCGACGCGGGCGCCAGCGCCGCAGCGGTGCCGATGCCCGCGCCGACCACGGCCCCGCCGGCGCAGAGCGCGAGCGCGAGCCGGGCTGCGAGGACGCGCGCCGTGACGAAGCGGGCGGATGCCGCGGGGCGGAGCTGGCTGCGGGAGTTCATCGCGCCGATTCTCGGCGCACGATGCACGGCGGCGCCCCGCGGGAATCGGGCCGGGTGCCTGCCGCGGAGGCCGGCTTCGGTCACAGTCTGACCATCGCCAGCGCTGCGTCGCCCGCCGCGGGCGGGTGCAGCCCGGCCCTGCATGCCGAAGGGGCGGCACGGTGAGCGCGGCAGCGGCCGTTGCCGGCAGGCTGACGCTGCGCGGGATCCGCACCCGCGCCGTCGAGGTGCCGCTGCGCTACGTGCTCGGCACCAGCGCCGCGACGGTGCGTGCCGCGCCGCTGCTGCTGCTCGACGTCGAGACGGAGGAGGGCGTCGCCGGCCGCTCGTACCTGTTCTGCTATCGGCGCAGCGGCGCCCGTGCCGTCGCCGCCGTGCTCGCCGAGGTGGCCGGGCTCATCGCCGGCGAGCCGGTCGCGCCGCTGTGCATCGCCGCGCGCCTCGAGCGGCTGCATGCGCTGATCGGCGTAACCGGGGTCGTGCGGATGGCGCTCTCCGCCCTCGACATGGCGCTCTGGGATGCGCTCGCCCTCGCCGCCGGCCTGCCGCTGGCGACCCTGCTCGGCAGCAGGCCGCGGCCGATCGCCGCCTACAACTCGTGCGGGCTCGGCCTGATGCAGCCGGGCCCCGCCGCCGACGAGGCCGAGCGCCTGCTCGAGGGCGGCTTTCGCGCCGTCAAGCTGCGGCTCGGCTACCCGACGCTCGAGGAAGACCTCGCCGTCACCCGCGCCGTCCGCAGCCGCCTGCCCGACGGAGTCCAGGTGATGGTCGACTACAACCAGGCGCTCGACGTGGGCGAGGCCCTGAAACGCGGCCGCGCCCTGCAGTCCGAAGGCGTCGCCTGGCTCGAGGAGCCGATCCGCCACGACGACTGGCGCGGCAACGCCGAGATCGCGCGCAGCCTCGAGCTGCCCCTGCAGCTCGGCGAGAACTTCGACGGGCCAAAGGCGATGCTGCAGGCCTTCGACGCCGCGGCCTGCGACCTGGTCATGCCCGACCTCGGGCGCATCGGCGGCATCAGCGGCTGGATGCACGCGGCCGGCGTCGCCGCCGCGCGCGGCACGCCGATGAGCTCGCACCTGATGCCGGAGGCAAGCGCACATGTGCTGGCCGCGACGCCGACCTGCCACTGGCTCGAGTACGTCGACTGGGCCGACGTCCTGCTGAGCGAGCCGCTTCGCATCGAGGACGGGCTCGCCGTCGTGCCCGATCGTCCCGGCACCGGGCTGGAGTGGGATGAGCGAGCCGTTGCCCGTCACGGGCTGGCTTGAGGCTACGCCGCTGATCGACCTGCCGGTCGGCGTCGTCGCCTCGCCGGCATGCGGGGCGGCTGGCGCCGCGGCCTGCTCGTCGCCAGCGCCGACCTGCTCGCCCTCGCCGCCAGCCTGCTCTTCGCCTTCGCGGCCTACCCGCACGGCGTCGCACTGCTCGGGACGAAGGGGCTCGGCGCCGGCGCCCGGACGGCACCGCTGGCTTTCCTCGGCGCCCTCGTGCTGGCCCGCCTCGCCCTCGGCGTGCTGCTCGGCCGCCTCCTCGGCGCGGTGCGGGGCCGCGCCCACGCCAGCAACGAGCCGGCCGAGTGGCTGGAAGCGCGACTCGGGGCGATCTTCAACCCGGCCTTCGCGCGGACGCTGAGCCGGACCCCGAAGCGAGGGCGGTGGCGCGGGCGCAGTACTTCCGGGACGGAGGG
>NZ_JANODC010000469.1:0-6033 GCF_031412495.1 Rhizobacter sp.
GCGCTGACCCGCCTGACCACACCCGAGATGCTCGAGGAACTGCTCGACGTCCTGGAGGCGCGCGGCGGCCTGCCCAACCGCACCGACGTGCTCACGCTGCATGCGGAACTGCTCGGGCTCGAGGAGCTCGGCGCCGCCTACCTGGCGAGCGTCGAGTTCTCGGGCCTGATCCGCGAGTCGGCCGATACCGGCGCCGTACCGTTCCGCGAGCTGTGGATGCTCTCCGGCGCCAAGGAAGGCGCGCCGTCCTGGCGCCTCGCCCGTCAGCAGGCCCTGCTCTGAGGCGCGGCGCGGCGCCGAGCCGTTACGAGGCGGTGCCGAAGCCGTTGGGATTGGCGGTCTGCCAGCGCCACGTGTCGGCGCACATCGCATCGAGATCGCGGGTGGCGCGCCAGCCGAGCAGCCGCTCGGCCAGCGACGGGTCGGCGTAGCACGAGGCGACGTCGCCCGGCCGCCGCGGCACGATGTCGTACGGGACCGGTCGGCCGCTGGCGCGCTCGAACGCGCGCACCAGCTCGAGGACGCTGCTGCCGCGCCCGGTGCCGAGGTTGACGGTGATGGCGCGGTCGCCGGCGAGCAGCCTGCGCAGCGCCGCGACGTGGCCCTCTGCCAGGTCGAGGACATGCAGGTAGTCGCGCACGCCGGTGCCGTCGGGCGTGTCGTAATCGCCGCCGAAGACCTGCAGCCGGGGCCGCTTGCCAACCGCCACCTGGGCGACGTAAGGCATCAGGTTGTTCGGCGTGCCGCGCGGGTCCTCGCCGAGGGCGCCGCTCGGGTGCGCACCGACCGGGTTGAAGTAGCGCAGCAGGGCGACGCGCCAGGCGGGATCGGACGCCTGCATGTCGCGCAGGATGCCTTCGCTGACGAGCTTGGTCGCACCGTAGGGGCTGGTCGCGGTCAGCGGCGCGTCCTCGCGGATCGGCAGCTGCTCGGGCTGGCCGTAGACCGTCGCGCTCGAGCTGAAGACGATGGTCCTGCAGCCGTGCCGCTGCATCGCCTCGGCCAGCGCGACCAGCCCGCCGACGTTGACGGCGTAGTAGCGGAGCGGTTCGGCGACGCTTTCGCCGACCGCCTTCAGGGCCGCGAAGTGCACCACCGCCTCGATCTCGCCGCTGGCGAAGAGGGCGTCGAGCGCAGCCTTGTCGCGCACGTCGGCGCGCGTGAAGTTGGAGATGTCAGCGCCGAGCGCGGCGAGCCGGCGCAGGACCTCGGGCGAGCTGTTCGAGAAGTCGTCGAGGCCGGCGACCCGGAAGCCTGCCTCGTGCAGGGCCAGCCAGGTGTGCGAGGCGATGTAGCCGGTGGCGCCGGTGAGAAGGATCATGTCGGGACACGTCGGCAGGGGAGCCGGATTATCGAGGGTCGACCGGCCCCCTCCGTTCGCGGGGTCGGCTGTCGGGGGAGAGCGTCGCGCGTGCATCCAGGAGCCCGTGCGACTCGTACGCACGAGGTCCGGGGCATGGTCCCGGGCACTCCCCCAACCCGAAGGAAGTTCGATGGCAATGCGTTTCACACCCTCCGGCCTCGCTGCCGGGCTGGTCCTCGCCCTGGCAGCGGCCGCACCGGCCCGGGCCGAGTCGCTGATCGGCCTCACCACCACCAACAAGCTCGTCCGCATCGACAGCGCGAACCCCCTCTTCGGCAGCCCCGAGGTCGCGGTCACGGGGCTGCTCGGCGACGAGCGCCTGCTCGGCATCGACCTGCGGCCCAGCACCGGCCTGCTGTACGGCGTGTCGAGCGCCCACAGGCTCTACACCCTGAACCCGACGACCGGCGCCGCCAGCTTCGTCGCTTCGCTGTCCACCGGCCTGGCCGGCGCGTCCTTCGGCTTCGACTTCAATCCGGTCCCCGACAACAACAGCAGCGGGCCGAACTCGCTGCGCATCGTCTCCGACAGCGGGCAGAACCTGCGCGTCCAGGTCAACCCGGCCGGCACTTCGCCACCCGGCAACGTGATCGTCGACACCCCGCTCAACGGCGCGACGATGCGCCTGGACGGCGTGGCCTACAGCAACAACGACCGCGATCCTGCGACAGGGACCGTGCTCTACGGCATCGACGCCGAGTCGAACGCCCTCTATTCGTTCAGCAATCCCAATGCCGGCGGGACGGTGACCGTCGGCAGCCTCGGCGGGCCCGACTTCGACGTCACGGCCGTCCTCGGTTTCGACATCGGGGCCCCGGGCACCGCGTTCGCTGCGCTCGTCCTGGAGCGAAGCGGCGACGCGAAGACAGGCATCTACTCGATCAACCTGGGTACCGGCGCAGCGACCTTGCTCGGCACCTATGGCATCGGCGGCCTGAGCTCGAGCGCCGCGCAGCTGCAGGGCCTGACGGTCGCCGCGCCGATCCCCGAACCCGAGACCTACGCGTTGATGCTGGCCGGGCTCGGGGCGGTCGGCTTCGTCGCCAGGCGCAGGAAACTGCGCCGGGCGTGACCTTCGGCGACCGCGGCCATCGCGCCGCGGTGCCTACAATCCGCGCATGCTCGAGGCGGTCAAAGCGCTGGCGGAGCGCTCGGTCCTGGAGCGGCTCGTGTTGCTCGTCAACCACCTGCTCGGTGCCGAGCCGGTCGCCGTCGACCGGCTGCGTCCGCACGCGGCGCGGACGATGCATCTGGAGCTCGCAGGCTGGCCGTCGCTGCTGCCCGCGATCGGTCCGTTCGCCTTCCGCATCACGCCGGCCGGGCTCGTCGAGTGGATCGAGGAGCCGAGCGACTTGCCGCCCGACCTGCGCGTCGCCATCGACGCCGCCAACCCGGCCGCACTGCTCGGCCGCCTGGTCACCGGCGAGCGACCGGTGATCACCGTCTCCGGCGACGCCGCCTTCGCCAGCGATCTCGACTGGCTGATGGACAACCTGCGCTGGGACGCGCAGGACGACCTGGCACGTATCGTCGGCGACGCGCCGGCGCGCGAGCTCGCCCGGCTCGGCGGCTTCGTCGCCAGTGCGCTGCGCGACGCCGCCCGGGCGGTGCGCGACCTCGGTGCGCGCAAGCCGCCCGCCGACGCGGAGCCGACCGGCCGATGAGGCACATCGCCCGGCTCGTCGTCATCTGGGTCACGGTCTTTCGCTTCGGTCTCGACGAACTCGCGCTGTCGGGGTTCCGGCAGCGCTGGGTCCGCTTCCTCGTCCGCGTCATCACCGTCGGGCGCCGGCTCGAGGCGCCGCGCGGCGTCCGCCTTCGCCTCGGCCTGGAGCGGCTCGGGCCGATCTTCGTCAAGTTCGGCCAGGTGCTGTCGACGCGGCGCGACCTGCTGCCGGCCGACATCGCCGAGGAGCTCGCCAAGCTGCAGGACCGTGTCCCGCCGTTTCCCGACGCCGTCTCGCGGGCGATGGTCGAGCGGGCCTTCGGGCGGCCGCTCGAGGCCGTCTTCGCCAGCTTCGAGGCCACGCCGGTGGCCAGCGCGTCGATCGCCCAGGTCCACTTCGCCGTGCTCAAGGACGGCCGCGAGGTGGCGGTGAAGGTGCTGCGCCCCGGCATGCTCGCCGCCATCGACGACGACGTCGCCCTGAAGCGGCATCTCGCGCGCTGGGTCGAGCGCTGGTCGCCCGACGGCAAGCGCCTGAAGCCGCGCCAGGTCGTGGCCGAGTTCGACAACTACCTGCACGACGAGCTCGACCTCGTCCGCGAAGCGGCCAACGCGGCGCAGCTGCGCCGCAACATGCAGGGCCTCGGCCTGGTGATGGTGCCGGAGATGGTGTGGGAGCTGTGCACGCAGAGCGTCATCGTCATGGAGCGCATGAACGGCGTGCCGATCAGCCACGTGCAGCGGCTGCGCGACGCCGGCGTCGACATCCCGAAGCTGGCCCGCGACGGCGTGACGATCTTCTTCACGCAGGTGTTCCGCGACGGCTTCTTCCATGCCGACATGCACCCGGGGAACATACAGGTCTCGATCGCCCCGGAAACCTTCGGGCGCTACATCTCGCTCGACTTCGGCATCGTCGGCACGCTGACCGAGTTCGACAAGGACTACCTGGCGCAGAACTTCATCGCCTTCTTCCACCGCGACTACAAGCGGGTCGCCGAGCTGCACGTGGAGAGCGGCTGGGTCCCGCCGGCGACGCGGATCGACGAGCTCGAGGGGGCGATCCGCGCCGTCTGCGAACCGCAGTTCGACCGGCCGCTGAAGGACATCTCGCTCGGCCAGGTCCTGCTCCGCCTGTTCCAGACCTCGCGCCGCTTCAACGTCGAGATCCAGCCGCAGCTGGTGCTTCTGCAAAAGACGCTGCTCAACATCGAGGGGCTCGGCCGCGACCTCGATCCGAATCTCGACCTGTGGAGCACGGCCAAGCCTTTCCTCGAGCGCTGGATGGAGGAGCAGGTCGGCTGGGCCGGCCTGGTGGAGCAGCTGAAGAAGGAAGCGCCCCGCTACGTCCACCTGCTGCCGCAGCTGCCGCGGCTGGTCCACGCCGCGCTGCAACCGAGGCCGCAGCCGCACGTGCGCGCCCTGGAAGCGCTGGCGGCCGAGCAGCGGCGGACGAACCGGCTGCTGTCGGCGGTTGTCTTCACCGCCCTCGGCTTCTTCCTGGCCGTGGCAGCGATGCAGCTCGTGTCCCGCCTGCACTGATCCCCCGCGAGGCTACCGGCGATTTATACTGTCGGGTTGTTCCAAATTCTCGAGGCGCGGCGATGCCGATCTACGCATACCGCTGCACCACCTGCGGCCACGCGCAGGACGTGCTGCAGAAGATTTCCGACCCCCTGCTGAGCGTCTGCCCCGCCTGCGGGGCGTCGACCTACGCCAAGCAGGTCACCGCCGCCGGCTTCCAGCTCAAGGGTTCGGGCTGGTACGTCACCGACTTCCGCGGCGACAACAAGACGAAGAAGGCGGCCGAAGGCGAGGGCGACAAGCCCGGCGCCGGCGACAAGCCGGCCGACAACAAGAGCGATGGCGATGCATCGCCGGCGAAAGCCGACGGCAGCGGCACGGCGGGCAAGGCAACCGACGGCCCAGCGCCGGCGAGCGCGCCCGCGCCCGCTCCCGCGCCGGCGTCGCCGGCACCGCCCGCCGGCAAGACCGGCACCTGAGGCCGGCGTCGGGCGAGCGAGAACGTGGCGTGAAGAAGTACCTGATCGCGGGCCTCCTGGTCTGGCTGCCACTGGCGGTCACGATCTGGGTCCTGCAGGCCGTGCTCGGGCTGCTCGACGGCATGTTCGCGTGGCTCCTCAGCGGCACGCAGATCGTCCTGCCGGCCACCGCGCACGCGTCGGTCGAAAAGCTCCGCCACGTACCGGGCCTCGGCGTGGTCGTGGTCCTGCTCGGCCTGCTCCTGACGGGCATCTTCGCCACCAACATCGTCGGCCAGTGGTCGCTGCGGCAGGGCCACCGCATCCTCAGCAAGATCCCGATCGTCAAGTCGATCTACAACTCGGTGCGGCAGGTTTCGGACACCCTGTTCTCGAGCAGCGGCAACGCCTTCCGCGAGGCGGTGCTGGTGCAGTACCCCCGCGCCGGCTCCTGGACCATCGCCTTCGTCACCGGCAGGCCGGGCGGCGAGGCGGCGCTGCACCTGACGGGCGACTACCTCAGCATCTACGTGCCGACGACGCCGAACCCGACCTCGGGCTTTTTCCTGATGCTGCCGCGGGCCGACGTGATTCCGCTGGCGATGACGGTCGACGACGCGCTCAAGTACGTGATCTCGATGGGCGTCGTCGCGCCCGGCGTGCGCAAGGGGCGGGCCGCCGCGGTCTTGCGAAACCCGACCGGCTGAGCGGCACGCCCGTTCGGCCTGCACTCCCCGCGCGCCGCCTCGGCGCTGGGCCCGCTTCGAGCGCCGGCCCCCACCCCACGAATCCTGGAGCGAAGTGATGAGAACGACGTATTGCGGCCTGACGAGCGAAACGCTGCTCGGCCAGACGGTCACGCTGATGGGCTGGGCGCATCGAAGGCGCGACCACGGCGGGGTGATCTTCATCGACCTGCGCGACCGCGACGGCCTCGTCCAGGTGGTCTGCGATCCGGATCGCGCGGCGACCTTCGCCACGGCCAATCGCGTGCGCAACGAGTTCGTCCTGCGCGTGCAGGG
>NZ_JANODC010000470.1:0-4041 GCF_031412495.1 Rhizobacter sp.
AAGGGCGACCTCTCCGGCAACCAGGCCAAGTACCGCGAGGCGCTCTCGAAGATGGTCCTGAAGACGCCGAACGGCGAGGTCAGGCTCGACGCGAACCGGCAGGCGATCGGCACGACCTTCGTCACCGAGGTGGTGAAGGACGCGCAGGGCAATCTGACCACGCGCGTGAACAGCAAGGTCGACAACGTCGATCAGATGCTCGGGATGAAGAAGGAAGAGTTCCAGATGGGCTCGCGCGACGTGCCGGCCTGCCCGTAAAAACCGCAGGTCCGGACGCCGATGGCTTCCATCGCCCAGCTGCGCCAGACCCGTCCTGCCCCCGCCGGGCAGGGCGGGCGCGGCCTGCATGCGCCGCGTGCGCCGCTCGCCTCCAACGATGCGTTGGTGCTCAGCGGCGTGACGCGGGCGTTCGGCGCCTTGCGCGCCGTCGACGACGTGTCGTTGACGGTCAGCGCCGGCGAGAAGTACGCCGTCCTCGGCTCGAACGGGGCCGGCAAGACGACGCTCTTCAACGCCATCACCGGCGATTTCCCGCCCACCTCCGGGCGGATCCAATTCTTCGGCGAGGACATCACCGGCCTGCCGCCG
This sequence comes from Rhizobacter sp., assembly GCF_031412495.1. Classification (GTDB taxonomy): domain Bacteria; phylum Pseudomonadota; class Gammaproteobacteria; order Burkholderiales; family Burkholderiaceae_C; genus Schlegelella_A. The sequence continues at coordinate 589 of NZ_JANODC010000470.1, forward strand.
CACGAGCGCATCCGCAAGGGCCTGCGCCGCACCTACCAGTCCTCGCTGCTGTTTCGCGACCTGACGGTCCGCGACAACCTGTTCCTTGCCGTGCGCGGCGTCGCCAATGGCCGCTTCAGCTTCTGGCGGCCGGGCCCGGGCCACGCCTCGACGCTGGCCACCACCGACCTGCTCGATCGCGCCCGGCTCTCGCACATCGCCGACGAGCGCGTCGCCAACCTCGCGCATGGCCAGCAGCGCCAGCTCGAGATCGGCATGGCGCTGGCCGGCGCGCCGCGCCTGATCCTGTTCGACGAGCCGGCGGCCGGCCTGTCGCCGGTCGAGCGCCGCGAACTGGTGGCCCTGCTCACGTCCCTGCCGGCGCACATGAGCTACGTCCTCATCGAGCACGACCTTGACATCGCCCTGCGCGTCGCCGAGAAGGTCAGCATGATGCACAACGGCCGCGTCCTGAAGACCGGCACCCCCGCCGAGATCGAGAGCGATCCGCAGGTGCAGGCGATCTACATGGGCGGCAAGCACTGATGGCACCCCCACGCTCCCGATGGTCGCTGCGCCCCGAGGGGGCCCGGTCCGGCTCGGGCGCGGCCCGGCGCCCGGCCGGGCCGGCGTCTTCTTCGCCCATGCTCGTCGTCGCGGAGCTCGACGTCTATTACGGACGTGCGCACGCGCTGCAGGGCGTGAGCTTCGCCATCGAGCGCGGCGTCACGGCCATCGTCGGCCGCAACGGCATGGGCAAGACGACCCTCTGCAACGCCATCACCGGGCTCGTTCGCGGCACCGGCAGCGTCCGCCTCGCCGGCGAGGAGATCCTGGGCCTGGCACCGCACGAGATCACCCGGCGCGGCATGGCCTACGTGCCGCAGGGCCGCCGCGTCTGGCCCTCGCTGACGGTCGACGAGACCCTGCGCCTCGTCGCCACGCACCGGCGCGAGGTGGAGCGCGTCTACGACATGTTCCCGCGCCTGGCCGAGCGCAAGGCCAACGGCGGCGCCCAGCTCTCCGGCGGCGAGCAGCAGATGCTCGCCATCGGCCGCGCGCTCCTGCTCGAGCCGCGCCTGCTGGTGATGGACGAGCCGACCGAAGGGCTGGCGCCGGTGATCGTCGAGCAGGTGGTCGAGGCCTTGCGCGCGCTCACCGGCGAAGGCGAGATCGCGATCCTGCTGATCGAGCAGAACCTGGGCGTGGCGATGGACGTCGCCGACCGCATCGGCGTGATGGTCAACGGCCGCATCACGCGCGAGATGCCGGCGGCCGAGCTCGCCGCCGACCGTGACCTGCAGGAGCGCCTGCTCGGCGTGCGCGCCGGGGCCGACGAGGAGCCGGCAGCCGCGCCTCCGGAGCAGGCCGGTCCGGCGCCGCTCCAGGTCCTCACCGTGCGCCGCGCCCATGGCGATGGTGCTTCCCGCCTCGACGACCCGGCGCCAGGATCGGTGCGCGGCTTCAACCGCTGGAACGCCGGCGGCACGGCGGCGCCAGTCGCCGACATCGCGAGATCGAGCGCGAGCGGCGCGGGCCCGGGCGCAGCGAGCGGATTCGCGCCGGCGGCGCCGTCTGGCGCCGGCAGCGGCGGCCGTGCCTCGGCATCGTCGGCCGCACCCGCTGCCGCGCAGGTCTTCGACTTCCCGGTCGCGGCCAGCACCGCGCGCGCCGCCTACGTCGCCGGCACCTTCGACACCAAGGGTCGCGAGCTGTTCTTCCTGCGCGAGCGCCTCGACAAGCTCGGCCTGCGCGTCGTCACCGTCGATCTCGCCACCTCGGGCCGGCCGTCGTCGGCGAGCGTGCATCCCCGCGAAGTGGCGCGCCACCACCCGGACGGCGAGGGCGCCGTCTTCAGCGGCGACCGCGGCAGCGCGGTGAGCGCGATGGCGATCGCCTTCGAGCACTTCATCGCCGGCCGGCGCGACGTCGGCGGGATCATCTCGGCCGGCGGCTCCGGCGGCACGACGCTGGCGACGCGGGCGATGCGGGCCCTGCCGGTCGGCCTGCCGAAGGTGATGGTCTCGACCATGGCGTCGGGCGACACGCGCCCCTACGTCGGGCCGAGCGACATCTGCATGATGTACTCGGTGACCGACGTGCAGGGCATCAACCGGATCAGCGAGAAGGTGCTCGGCTACGCCGCGCACGCCCTCGCGGGGATGATGTCGCACCCGGCGCCGAGCGGCGACCAGACCAAGCCGGCGCTCGGCCTGACCATGTTCGGCGTCACCACGACTTGCGTGCAGGCCGTGACGAAGCGCCTGGCCGACGAGTACGACTGCCTCGTCTTCCACGCCACCGGCGTCGGCGGGCAGTCGATGGAAAAGCTCGCCGACTCGGGCCTGCTCGCCGGCGTGATCGACGTCTCGACGACCGAGATCGCCGACGAGGTCGGCGGCGGCGTGCTGTCGGCCGGCCCGACCCGGCTCGACGTCTTCGCGCGCCACGCGCTGCCGTACGTCGGCTCCTGCGGTGCGCTCGACATGGTGAACTTCGGCGCCTGGGAGACGGTGCCGGAGCGCTTCAAGGCCCGCAAGCTCTACCGCCACAACCCGACCGTGACGCTGATGCGGACCACCGTCGACGACTGCCGGCGCATCGGCGTATTCCTCGCCGCCAAGCTCAACGCGATGCGCGGCCCGGTCCGCTTCCTCATCCCCGAGCGGGGCGTCTCCGCGATCGACGCGCCCGGGCAGCCGTTCTTCGACGCCGAGGCCGACCGGGCGCTGTTCATGACGCTCGAGCAGCAGTTCCGCACGGGGTCGAACCGCAAGCTCCAGCGCCTGCCGCTGCACCTCAACGACGAAGCGTTCGCCGACGCACTGGTCGCCGCCTGGCGCGAGATCGCCGTCGCGCCGGCGGCCACCCGCGCCGCGCGCTGACAAGAAGGACATCGCCATGCCGCGCATCGCCCGCCAGACCCTGCTCGACCGCTTCCGCGCCAAGATCGCGCGGCGCCAGCCCCTCATCGGCGGCGGCGCCGGCACGGGCTTGTCGGCCAAGTGCGAGGAGGCCGGCGGCATCGACCTCATCGTCATCTACAACTCGGGCCGCTACCGGATGGCCGGGCGCGGCTCGCTGGCCGGCCTGCTCGCCTACGGCAACGCCAACGAGATCGTCTGCGAGATGGCGCACGAGGTGCTGCCGGTGGTGAAGAAGACGCCGGTGCTCGCCGGCGTCAACGGCACCGACCCGTTCATGATTCCCGACGCCTTCCTGCAGCGCCTGATCGGCCTGGGCTTCTCCGGGATCCAGAACTTCCCGACGGTCGGCCTCATCGACGGCACCTTCCGCGCCAACCTCGAGGAAACGGGCATGGGCTACGGCCTCGAGGTCGAGCTGGTGGCCCGCGCCCGTTCTCTCGACCTGCTCACCACGCCCTACGTCTTCAGCGAGGAGAACGCGAAGGACATGACGAAGGCCGGCGCCGACATCGTCGTCTGCCACATGGGTCTCACCACCGGCGGCGCG
>NZ_JANODC010000471.1:0-1827 GCF_031412495.1 Rhizobacter sp.
CGAGGAGAAGGACGTGTTCAAGACCAGCTTCGAGATCGACCAGCGCTGGCTGATCGAGCTCGCCGCCGACCGCACGCCCTATATCGACCAGGCGACGTCGCTGAACCTGTTCATCCCGGCCGACGTCGACAAATGGGACCTCCTGATGCTCCACTACCGGGCCTGGGAGCTCGGCATCAAAAGCCTCTATTACCTGCGCTCCAAATCGGTGCAGCGCGCCGGCTTCGCGGGCGGGGTCGAGGCCGACAACACGATCGACCCCAAGCAGATCGAGCTCGCCGCCAGCACGGACTATGACGAATGCCTGGCGTGCCAGTGATATTACCCGTCGCCCCAGCGCAGGCCGGGGCCCCGGGGGGTGAAGGGCTACGGCGCTTTTCACCCGCTGGGGTCCTCGCCTTCGCGAGGACGACGCCATCTTCCCTCCTGCCGCTGCTCCTCCTCGCCGGCTGCGCGGCGTCGCAGACGGCCGCCGCGGTCGCGCCGCAGGCGCCGGGCTTCCTGCTGGGGGTCTGGCACGGCTTCATCTTCCCGATCGCCTGGATCGTGTCGCTCTTCATGCCGGACGTCTCGGTCTACGCCGTCCCCAACAACGGCGGCTGGTACGATTTCGGCTATTTCATCGGCGTCGTCTTCCTCGGCGTCGGCGCCCGTCACGCGAGGAGAGCTTGATGCCGGAGACGATCACCCTCGGCCACCTTCTGATGCTGCTCGGCCTGCTCGTCGCGCTCTATGCGCTCTGGCAGGCGACGATCTGGCTGAAGCACCGCTCCTACAAATACGGCACGCCGCAATATGCCCGGGCCCGCGACGGCAAGCGCTATGCGGTGTGGAGCCTGATCGTCGCCGCTTTGCTGTTCGCGATCGGCTGCTTCTCGCCGCTCTGCGACGTGGCGATCGCGTGAGTGGCGCCCTCTTCCTGGCCATCGCGGCGCTGATGAGCCTTGCGGTCTTCCTCAACGGCCTGCGCTTCTCGCGCATGCCCGAGGAGAAGCTCCTCGACGGCTGGACTTACATCGAAATGCCCTCTTTCCTGGCGCGTGGGCGGACCCCGGTCGAGCAGGCTCGCCTGTTCGGCCGAACCTCCATGATTGCCGCCCCGCTTTTCCTGCTGCTCGTCGCCGCCCTTTGCTTCGGCCTCCTCGGCCCTGTGGACGGCATCGAAACCATCGAACTCACCTAAGGACGCGTGACATGCCCCTCCTCGAAGCCCGCAAGCAGTACAAGCCGTTCGAATATCCCTGGGCGTTCGACTTCTGGAAGCGCCAGCAGCAGATCCACTGGATGCCGGAGGAGGTGCCGCTCGGCGAGGATTGCCGCGACTGGGCGCAGAAGCTGACCGATCACGAGCGCAGCCTGCTCACCCAGATCTTCCGCTTCTTCACCCAGGCCGACATCGAGGTGCAGGATTGCTACCACGACAAATATGCCCGCGTGTTCAAGCCGGTCGAGATCAAGATGATGCTCGCCGCGTTCAGCAACATGGAGACGGTCCACATCGCGGCCTACTCGCACCTGCTCGACACGATCGGCATGCCCGAGAGCGAATATTCGATGTTCCTCCAGTATAAGGAGATGAAGGACAAGCACGATTATCTCGCCACCTTCGGGGTCGAGAACGACCAGGACATCGCCAAGACGCTGGCCATGTTCGGCGGCTTCACCGAGGGGCTGCAGCTCTTCGCCAGCTTCGCGATGCTGATGAACTTCCCGCGCTTCAACAAGATGAAGGGCATGGGCCAGATCGTCAGCTGGTCGGTCCGCGACGAGAGCCTCCATTGCGAAGGCATCACCCGCCTGTTCCACGCCTTCGTCAAGGAGCGCGAT
>NZ_JANODC010000472.1:0-23344 GCF_031412495.1 Rhizobacter sp.
GGCCAGGCCGAGGTGGCGCAGCAGCTGCACCATCAGCCAGGCGCTGTCGCGGCACGAGCCGCTGGCGTTGGCGAGCGTCTGCTCCGGCGTCTGCACGCCGTGCTCCATGCGGATCAGGTAGGCGATGCCCTTCTGCAGGCGCTGGTTGAGCGCCATGAGAAAGCCGCTCGTCGGCTGCCGGCCGAGGTCCAGGCCGGCCAGGTAGCCGGCGAACAAGGGCGTGGCCTCGCCCTTGCGCAGGTAGGGCGCGAGCTCGACGAGAAGCTCGGGGTCGTACTCGAACGGGAAGGTCTCCGCGCTCGGCTCGAGGAAGAAGTCGAACGGGTTGAGCACCGCCATCTCGGCGACGAGGTCGACCTCGACCCGGAACGAGGTCGTCGCATCGGGGATGACGAGGCGGGCCAGGTAGTTCGACTGCGGGTCCTGCTGCCAGTTGATGAAGTGCGTGGCCGGCTCCACACGCATCGAGTAGCTCAGGATGCGGGTCCGCGAATGCGGCGCCGGGCGCAGCCGGACGACCTGCGGCCCGAGATGGATCGGCCGGTCGTAGCGGTAGTGGGTGACGTGGTTGAGCGCGACGTGGATCGACATCAGGTCTTCCGAAGGGAGCGGCCCGGTGCCGTCAAGGCGCCACCGGGACGAGAAAGTCGCGGCTGATGCCGGCGCCGAGCGAATTCACGCGCTCGAGGAAACGGGTCAGGTAGGCGTGCAGCCCGGTGGCCAGGATCTCGTCGATGCGCCCGTACTGCAAGTCGGCGTCGAGCCGACCGGCCAGGCGCAGGGTGTCGTGCGATTGCTCGTTGGCGACCCGCTGCAGGTTGCACACCACCTCGTGCATGCAGGCGGCGAGCGAGCGCGGCATGTCGCGTCGCAGGATCAGCAGCTCGGCGACCTTCTCCGGCCGGATCACGTTGCGATAGACCTTGCGGTAGACCTCGAAGCCGGACACCGAGCGCAGCACCGCCGACCAGTGATAGAAGTCGTACTCGACGTCCTTGCCGTTGCCCTGCTCCTGGCTCTGGCTCTGGCTCTGGCTGCCTGCGCCGTTCTGGCTCTGGCTCTGGCTCTGGCTACCGCCACCGTTCTGGCTTTGGCTCTGGCTCTGCCCGGCACGGCGCCGTTCCGCGGCGGTGCCGAAGAACTCGCTCTCGACGCCGTGGAACTTGACGTCGAGCAGTCGCGCGGTGTTGTCGGAACGCTCGAGGAAGCTGCCGATGCGAAGGAAGTGGAAGGCCTCGTCCTGCAGCATCGTGCCGACGGTGACGCCGCGCGAGAGATGCGAGCGGAACTTGACCCACTCGAAGCCCTCGCTCGGGCTGCGCTCGAAGATGTCGCCGGCGACCATGCGCTGGAACTCGAGCCAGGTCTGGTTCTGCGTCTCCCAGACCTCGGTCGTGAGCGTGCCGCGCACGGCGCGCGCGTTCTCGCGCGCCGCCATCAGGCAGCTGCGGATCGACGAGCCGTTGGCGGCATCGCTGACCATGTATTCCATGACGTTGGCCGGCGTCACGTCGCCGTATCGCTTCGCGAAGTCGCCGGTCAGCTCGCTGATGCCGAGCAGGCCGCGCCAGCCGCGCTCGGTCGCCCGCGCCGATTGCGGCAGTAGCGACATCTGGTAGTTGACGTCGAGCATGCGCGCGGTGTTCTCCGCGCGCTCCATGTAGCGGGCCATCCAGAACAGATGGTCGGCGGTCCTAGACAGCATCTCGGTGCTCCGTCATGCCTCGAGGATCCACGTGTCCTTGGTGCCGCCGCCCTGGGACGAGTTGACGACGAGCGAGCCCTCCTTCAGGGCGACCCGGGTGAGCCCGCCCGGCACCATCTGCACGGTCTTGCCGGAGAGGACGAAGGGGCGCAGGTCGATGTGCCGAGGGGCGATGCCGCTCTCGATGAAGTTCGGGCAGGTCGACAGCGCCAGCGTCGGCTGGGCGATGTAGCGGGCCGGGTCGGCCAGCAGGGCAGCGCGGAAATCCTCGATCTCCTGCGCCGTCGCCGCCGGGCCGACCAGCATGCCGTAGCCGCCAGCGCCGTGGACTTCCTTGACGACCAGTTCGCCGAGGTGGGCGAGCACGTAGGAAAGCTCGCCCGGGTCGCGGCAGATCCAGGTCGGCACGTTCTCCAGGATCGGCGCTTCGCCGAGATAGAACTCGATCATCTTCGGCACGTACGGGTAGATCGACTTGTCGTCGGCGACGCCGGTGCCGACGGCGTTCGACAGCGTCACGTTGCCGGCCCGGTAGGCGCCGACGAGCCCGGCGCAGCCTAGCGTCGAGTCGGGACGGAAGACCTCCGGATCGAGGAAGTCGTCGTCGACGCGGCGATAGATCACGTCGACGCGCTTCGGACCCTGCGTCGTGCGCATGTAGACGAAGTTGTCCTTCACGAACAGGTCCTGCCCCTCGACCAGCTCGATGCCCATCTGCTGGGCCAGGAAGGCATGCTCGAAGTAGGCGCTGTTGTACATGCCGGGCGTGAGCACGACCACGGTCGGGTCGTTGACGGCGGCCGGCGCGACCGAGCGCAGCGTCTCGAGCAGGAGGTCGGGGTAGTGCGCGACCGGGGCGACGCGATGGCGGCTGAACAGTTCGGGGAAGAGCCGCATCATCATCTTGCGGTTCTCGAGCATGTACGAGACGCCGCTCGGCACGCGCAGGTTGTCTTCGAGGACGAAGTAGCTGCCGCCGCCGTCGGGATCGGCGGCGCGGACGATGTCGATGCCGGCGATGTGCGAGTAGACGCCGCCGGCGACGTCGACGCCCTTCATCACTTCGCGGTACTGGCTGTTGCCGAGCACCTGCTCGGCCGGGACGATGCCGGCCTTCAGGATCTCCTGGCCGTGGTAGACGTCGTGGACGAAGCGGTTCAGCGCCGTCACGCGCTGGCGCAGGCCGCGCTCGAGCACGTCCCATTCGTGCGCCGGGATGACGCGCGGGATCAGGTCGAAGGGGATCAGGCGCTCGGTGCCGGCGCCGTCGTCCTTGGTGCCGTAGACCGCGAAGGTGATCCCGACGCGGCGAAAGATGACCTCGGCCTCCTCGCGGCGCGTGCGCATCACGTGCGGCGGCTGCTCGGCCAGCCAGCGGTCGTAGCCGCGGTAGTGCTCGCGCACGGACCCGTCGCCGTCGCGCATCTCGTCGAACCCCACAGCCATTCCGTCCCTCCGGGCAGCGAGGGTAGCAAACTCCGCGCCACAAACCCGCCGGCAACGGTGCGCTCTCGTTGGGGCAGCCCTCGAGCCGAGGCTCAGCGCTGGCTTTGCCCCGGCCGGTGATGCCAGTAGCGACGGCCGCGATCGCGCTGGCAGGTGCCTGGGCCCGGCGTTGCCGAATACCACTGCCAGGCGCCGCACTGCGGGCTGGCAAGCACGGCGATGCCGCGGACTCGATAGCGCTCGACGACGTCGGCGGCCGGGTGTCCGAAGCGGTTTCGGTAGCCGGCCTGGAACACCGCCACCGTGGGCGCGACTGCGTCGAGAAAGGCCGGCGTCGACGAGGTCCGGCTGCCGTGATGCGGCGCGAGGAGGACGTCGCTGCGCAAGGCCGTGCCATGCACCGCGACGAGGGCCGCCTCCTGCTCGCGCTCGATGTCGCCGGTCAGCATCGCGCTGCGCCCGGCGCCGGACACGCGCAGCACGCAGGACATCGCATTCGGCTTGAGCGCGCGCTGGTAGTCGGCGGCGGGCGGGCCGAGGACGCTGAAGTCGACGCCGTCCCAGCGCCAGTGCTGGCCCTGCTCGCAGCGGCGCACGTCGCCGGCGGCGCCGAGCACGGGATGGCCGGGCTCGAGCGAGCTCGACAGGGTCGCCACTCGAACGGCGCCGAGGACGGACTTCGCGCCGCCGACGTGATCGAGGTCGCGATGGCTCAGCACGAGCATGTCGATGCGCTGGTCGCCGCGCGTGCGCAGCAAGGGCACGAGCACACGCTGGCCGGCGTCGCTCTCGCGCGAGTACTGCGGGCCGGCGTCGAACAGCAGCACGTGCGAGCGGGTGCGGACGAGCACGGCCGTGCCCTGGCCGACGTCGGCGGCGACGACCTCGAACTCGCCCTCGGCCGGCAGGTCGCGCGGCGGCACGAGCAGGGCCAGGGCCAGCGGCGCGCCGAGCAGCTTCGCGCGCCAGGGCAGCGGCAGGACGAAGAGCGTCGCCGCGGCCAGGCCGGCCCACTGGGCCCAGGCCGGTGCCAGCGCCGCGGTCCAGACCGCCCCGGGGACCGCGGCAAGCGCGGCGAGCACCGCACCGAGACCGGTGACGAAGACGGCGCCGAGCTGCCACAAGGGCGCGGCGACGATGCCGAGCAAGGCGAGCGGCGTGAGCAGCAAGGTGACGAGCGGAATGGCGACGAGGTTGGCCAAGAAGCCGACCAGCGACACCTGCTGGAAGAAGACCAGCGCCAGCGGTGTCAGGCCGAGCGTCGCGACGACCTGCGTGCGCAGGCCCTGCCGGGCGCTGCCGGCCAGGCGCGTCGGCCAGCCACGCCAGCCGGCAGCGTGGCGCGCACCGGCCTCGCCCACGACCGCCGGCGCCGACGCCATCAGCAAGCCGACGGCCACGAAGGAGAGCCAGAAGCCGGGCTGGGTCAGGGCCCACGGGTCCAGCGCCGTGACCGCAGCGGCCGCGCTGAGCAGGACCAGGCTCCACGGCCAGCGCAGGCCGCTGCTCTGCAGCAGCGTCACGGTGAGCAGCATCCAGATCGTCCGCTGCGACGGGATGCCCCAGCCGGAGAAGACCGCGTAGGCGGTCGCCGCGGCGAGGCCGCCCCAGCGCGCCGCCGCCGGCGCCGCCGCGCGGAGCATGGCGCCCGGGCTGCGCCGCCACAGCGCTGCGACGAGGAGCCCGCTCAGCCAGGCGAACATCGTCACGTGCAGGCCGCTGATCGACATCAGGTGGGCGACGCCGGTGTTGCGGAACAGCTCCCAGTCGTCGCGCTCGATGGCGCTCTGGTCGCCGACGGCCAGCGCGGCGAGCACGCCCGCGGCGCGCCGGTCCGGAACGGTGGCGTAGATCGCGTCGCGGAAGTGCTGGCGCAGCCGCTGCATCGGCGCGCCGGCGCCATCCTCGAGCCAGGTCGCCGCCGGCGCGTCGCGCACGTAGCCGGTGGCCCGCACGCCCTGCTCGAAGAGGAACAGCTCGTAGTCGAAGCCGTTCGGGTTCAGGTTGCCGTGCGGCCGGCGCAGGCGCACGGCGAAGCGCCAGCGCTGGCCGGCGCGCAGTTCCCGCTGCGGCGGCGACAGCGCCGCGTCTTCATGGAAGCCGCTGAACCAGCCGAGCGCGAGCCTCCGCGGCACACCGGCCGCTGCGTCCGCGTCGACGCGGAAGCGGAAGCGCAGTCCGCTCGGTCCCTGCTGCGGCAAGCTGGCGACGATGCCGGTGACGACGAGGTCCCGACCCTCGAGCTCCGCCGGCAGCGACTCGCCCAGTTGCAGCGACGCGCGCCATCCCGATGCCGCGAAGCCCAGCACGGCGAGCGCCACCACCGCAATGGCGAAGACGCGCCGCAAGGCGAGCGCCGCCCCGGCCACGGCAAGGGCGCCGAGGGCCAGGCCGACGTGCGCGGGCAGCGGCAGCAGTTCGACTTGACGAAGGTGGACCGCGACCCCGACGAGCCAGGCGAGCAGCAGCGCTGCGAGCCGCCTGCCTGTGCCCGGACCTCCCATCGGGGAAGTGTAGGATTTGCGACCGACCGCTCGCGGACCCACGCCATGGCTTCCATCTACGACCGACTCACCGAGCTCGACATTTCCCTGCCGCCGCTGGCGGCCCCCGCCGGTGCCTACGTGCCCTTCGTTCGCACCGGCTCGCTGGTCTACCTGTCGGGGCACATCGCCAAGCGCGAAGGCAAGCCGTGGGTCGGCCAGCTCGGACGCGACATGACCACCTCGACCGGCAAGAAGGCGGCGCGGGCCGTGGCCATCGACCTGCTCGGAACGCTGCAGGCCGCCGTGGGCGACCTCGACAAGGTAGAGCGGATCGTCCGCATCACGAGCCTCGTCAACAGCACCGCCGAGTTCACCGAGCATCACCTGGTGACGAACGGCTGCTCCGAGCTGATCGGCGAAGTCTTCGGCGAGAAGGGCGCGCACGCGCGCAGCGCCTACGGCGTCGCCCAGCTGCCCCTCGGCGCCTGCGTGGAGATCGAGCTGATCGCCCAGGTCGCGGAATGAGCCGCGCGGGAGGCCGCGCCGGATCGATGGTCCCGTGGTTCGGCCTGGTCGCGCTGGCTTCCTTCGGCGGCGTCGCCGCCGCCCTCGTCTCGCAGCATGTGTATGCGATGGAGCCGTGCCCGTGGTGCGTGCTGCAGCGCCTGATCTTCGTGGCCATCGGTGCGGTGGCGCTGCTCGGGCTGCTCTGGCCGGCGCGCATCGTGCGTCGCATGGCTGCCGCGACCGCCCTGCTGCTGGCCCTGAGCGGCCTGGCATCGGCGCTGTGGCAGCACTTCGTCGCCGCCGCATCGGCCTCGTGCAACCTCACCCTCGCCGACCGCATTGTCAGCGGCACCGGCCTCGACAGCCTGCTGCCCGACGTCTTCGCGCCGCGCGCGAGCTGCGCCGATGCAGCGGTCAACCTGCTCGGCATCCCCTACGCGTTCTGGGCCGCCGCGCTGTTCGTCCTGTGCGCCGTCGCCATGCTGCGGGCGCTCGGCCTGCGCGACTGAAGCCTCGGGCCGCCAGCCTTCAGTGCGCCACGGCGGCGACGACGCGCATCGCCTTCGTCATCGCGTCCTGCCGCCGCCCCTTGCGCGCGCGCCGGCCGACATAGGGCTCGAGGCCGGCGCCGCGCAGCACGTCCTCGCGCGCCTTGCCGCCGCGGCCGGTGCCGAGCACGCGCAGGGCATCGGCGAAGACGGCGACGCTGACGAGCGCGTCCTTCGCCTCGAGGTCGACCAGGGTCAGGCCGCGCCCGCCGTTGCCTTGCAGCTTCAGCTCGTCGAGGCCGAAGACGAGCAGGCGGCCAGCGAGGGTGAGGCAGGCGACGCGCGCCGCTCCGGCGAAGAGCGCGACCGGGGGCAAGGGCTTCTCGTCTTCCTCCAGGTCGAGGAAGGACTTGCCGCCGCGCTGGCGCGCCAGCAGGTCGCCGGCGCGGGCGAGAAGGCCGAAGCCGCCGGTGCCCGCCAGCAGCAGGACCTCGCTGGCCCGGCCCGCGAAGTAGTGTGCCGGCTGCGTGCCGGGCTCGATGTCGACGAGCGAGGTGATCGGCTGGCCGTCGCCGCGCCCGCTCGGCAGGCTGCCGACGGCGGCCGAATAGACGCGCCCGTTGCTGCCGAACACGAGCAGGGCGTCGACCGTGCGGCAGGCGAAGGTGCCGTACAGCGCATCGCCGGCCTTGAAGGCGAGCTGGCCGGCCTCGACCTCGTGGCCCTTGAGCGCCCTGACCCAGCCCTTCAGGCTCACGACCACGGTCACCGGCTCGTCGACGACGCGGGTCTCGAGGACGGTGCGCTTCTGCTCGAGGATCAGCGTGCGCCGGTCGTCGCCGTGGGCCTTCGCATCGGCTTCGATCTCCTTGATCAGCGTGCGCCTGAGCGTCGGCGGGCTCTTCAGGATCTCGTCGAGCTTTTCCTCGTCGCCGCGCAGCGACTTCAGCTCCTGCTCGATGCGGAGGTCCTCGAGTCGGGCCAGCTGGCGCAGGCGGATCTCGAGGATGTCCTCGGCCTGGCGGTCGCTCAGCGCGAAGCGCTCCATCAGCGCCGGCTTCGGCTCGTCGGCGGCGCGGATGATGCGGATCACCTCGTCGAGGTTCAGGAGCACCGTCTGCCGGCCTTCGAGGACATGGATGCGCTCGCGGACCCGGGCCAGGCGGTGTGCCGTGCGACGCTCGACGGTGGCGGTGCGAAAGCCGATCCACTCGACGAGCATCCGGCGCAGGCTCTTCTGCATTGGCCGGCCGTCGCTGCCGATCATCGTCAGGTTGACCGGCGCCGAGCTCTCGAGGCTGGTGTGAGCGAGCAGCATGGCGCTGAATTCACCCGGGTCGATGGTCCGGGTCTTCGGCTCGAAGACGAGCCGCACCGCCGCGTCCTTGTTCGACTCGTCGCGGACGGCGTCGAGCGAGGCGAGCAGCAGCGCCCTCAGCTGCACCTGCTCGGCGCCGAGCGCCTTCTTGCCGGCCTTGACCTTGGGGTTGGTGAGCTCCTCGATCTCCTCGAGCACCTTCTGCGTACTCGTGCCCGGCGGCAGCTCGGTGACGACGAGCTGCCACTGGCCGCGGGCCAGGTCCTCGATCTTCCAGCGCGCACGCACCTTGAGGCTGCCGCGGCCCGAGGCGTAGGCAGCGCGGATCTCCTCGGCGCTGCTGATGATCTGGCCGCCACCGGCGTAGTCGGGCCCGGGAACGAGCGCCGCGAGTGTGTCGTCGCCGAGCTTCTCGTCGCGGATCAGCGCCACCGTCGCCGCCGCGATCTCGCGCAGGTTGTGGCTCGGCACCTCGGTGGCCAGGCCGACGGCGATGCCGCTCGCGCCGTTGAGCAGGACGAACGGCAGGCGCGCCGGCAAGATCTTCGGCTCGATCGTCGATCCGTCGTAGTTGGGCACGAAGTCGACGCTGCCTTCGTCGATCTCGTCGAGCAGCAGGCGCGTGATCGGGGCCAGCCGCGCCTCCGTGTAGCGCATCGCCGCGGCGCCGTCGCCGTCGCGCGAGCCGAAGTTGCCCTGGCCGTCGATCAGCGGGTAGCGCTGCGAGAAGTCCTGCGCCATCCGCACCAGGGCGTCGTAGGCTGCCTGGTCGCCGTGCGGATGGAAGCGCCCGAGCACGTCGCCCACGACGCGCGCGCTCTTCACCGCGCGCGGGCCGGCGCCGGCGGTGAAGCCGAGGCCCATCCGCGCCATCGCGTAGAGGATGCGCCGCTGCACCGGCTTCTGGCCGTCGCTGACGTCGGGCAGCGCCCTGCCCTTGACGACGCTGAGCGCGTACTCGAGGTAGGCGCGCTCGGAGTAGCTGGCGATGTCGACGCCGTCGTCGTCGCCCGCGGTCGCCGGCGCAGGCGTGAAGAGGTCCATGGGTGTAGGGAGGCTCGGTGGGCTGGAACGCGGCGAAGTGTAGCCACCGGCCTGCGTGCTTCCTGCGCACGCGCGGGGTCAGCGGCAGGCGCGCGCCGCGCCGCGATCGAGGTGGAAGTGGTCAGCGTGGGCCGCGTTGTAGTCCGGACCGAGAGTGACCGACCAGAAGCGGCAGGCCCGGGCATGCAACTCGCGCAGGAAGCGCCCGCGCGCGTCGTCGCGGTCCCAGTCGCGCGCGACGCTGACGATGCGCCCGTCGGCGAGCGTGAAGGCCGCCACGTCCAGCGCATTGGCAGCGGCGTGCTCGCTGCGCCGCTGCCCTGCCTCGCCGCCGACGTTGCGGCAAGCGAAGCTGCCGTAGTGGGCGATCCCGACCACCGGCTGGCCGAAGTGCGCACGGGCGAGCGGCTGCACGCCGTGCCGGTCCCACACGGCCAGCGCGACGGCCGCCGGACACGCCAGCACCGCCGGCGGATCGACGCCCGCCGGCAAGGCCGAGACGCGGACGGCGCCAGCCCAGCCGCAGCCCTCGCGCACCGGTCGGTCGGGCACCGCTGAAAAGCCGAGCTGCGTCGCCTGGAGCGTGCGGCGGCAGGTGGCCGGGTCGCGGGCCAGCCGGGCCAGCTTGTAGCCGGTGAGCACATTCGGCCTCTCGTCGGGCCAGAGCGGAGCCCACGGGTTCCAGCGATCGGGCAGGCTCAGCCACTGGTTCCAGAAGGCAGCCGCGACGAGCGCGAACACCGCCCAGGCAGCGGCCACGCCCCAGCCGACGCGAAGCGTGCCGCGGCGCCGGCCCTCAGCCAACGTCGGGCGGCGCGTACGCGGGGACTCGCCGCGACAGGCGAGTCGGCGTCGCCTTGCCGAGCCCCGCGGCGGCGTCGATCGCCTCCAGCACCCGCTCCGGCGCCAGGTGATGGAGCATGTGGCCCATCGCCGGCACGAGGTGGAACTGCGACGGCCGGACGTCGCCGTGCAGCCGCTCCGAATGCGCGGATGGGTCGACGAGGGCGTCGCCCGCGCCGGCGATCAGCACCACCGGGACGCGGATTTCCCGGTAGTGCTTGCCGAGCTCGGCCGCGGCGACGTGCAGCTGCGCGCTCTCGACGGCGGTGGCGCGAAGCTGCGACGGCCTTGCCGTCATCCAGGCCGGAAAGAGCCGAAAGCTCGCCGGCACCGCAGCCGGCGCGAAGATCCGCCTCAAGAGCAACGGCCACGCGGCGCGCACGAGCAGGGGCGAGAAGGTGTGGCGGAGGAAGTCGCCGAGCAGCGGGATGCCGCGTGGCGCCAGGAGCAGCAGGTCGGGTCGGAAGCCCGGGTAGTAGTAGCCCGCTTCGAGGACCAGGCTGCGCACCGCCTGCGGGTGCTGCAGCGCCATCGACACCGCGACCAGCGAAGCCCACGAGTGGCCGAGCACGATGGCCCGGTCGACGCCGATCTGCCGGAGCGCGCCGTGCAGCAGCTGCGCCTGGGCCTGCGGATCCCAGGCGGTGCCGCGCGGCCGTTCGCTGTGGCCGTAGCCCGGCCGGTCGAAGACGATGACGCGGTACTTGCGCGCCGCCAAATCGACCAGGTCGCTGAGCAGGAAGTCGAGGCCCATCATCGCCAGGCCGTGCAACAGGACGAGCGGCTCGCCCGTGCCGCGCTCGACATAGTGCAGCCGGACGCCGTCCACTTCGACGAAGCGCCCGCTAGGCGGATTCTCGCGTTCGGCCTGGCGCGAGCGGTTGCGGACGATCAGCGCCGCGGCGAGAGTGGCGGCGCCGGCCACGGCCAGTCGCCATCCCCAGCGGCTGCGCCGCGCCGCGCCGGTACGTCGCCGACTCACGTTCGTTCCTGGGTCTGGGAGCACGCGGCAGGGATGCAATCCGCGTTCCCGCATCCCGGCCCCCCGGCCGGTGGCGAGGATCAACGCGGGAAGCGCTCCCGCAGCTTCAGCTTCCAGAACTTGCCGGTCGAGGTGCGCGGCACGGCGTCGATGACCTCGTAGCGGTCGGGCAACTGCCACCTGGCGAAGCCCTGCCCGAGCAGGTGCGGCGCGAACTCGTCGGCGAGTCCCGCGGGCGGCAGCCCCTGCCCCGGCTTGAAGACGACGCAGGCCAGCGGCCGCTCGCTCCACTTCTCGTCGGGAATGGCGATCACCGCCGCTTCGGCGACCGCCGGGTGCGCCATCAAGGCGTTCTCGAGATCGACCGAGCTGATCCATTCGCCGCCCGACTTGATCAGGTCCTTGGTGCGGTCGGTGATGCGCACGAAGGCGTGCTCGTCCATCGTCGCCACGTCGCCGGTGCGGAGCCACCCGTCGGCAGTGAACTTGTCCTCGGTCGGCGCAAGGCCGTGGTACGAGCCGGTGATGAAGGGGCCGCGGCACTGGATCTCGCCGGCGGTCTTGCCGTCCCAAGGGGCGTCCGTGCCGTCGTCGCCGCGGATGCGGAGCTCGACCAGGGGGACCGGCACGCCGGCCATGGCCGCGCGGCGAAAGCGCTCCGCCTCGGACCGGGTGTCGTCGCGCACCGCCGTCGTCGCCAGGGGCGAGGTCTCGGTCATGCCCCAGCCCTGGAGGATCCAGACGCCATGCCGGGCGAAGGCACGGATGAGCGCCTCCGGCACCGCGGCGCCGCCGACCATCGAGCGCATGCCCTCGGGCAGGCGCCAACGCCCCGGCTCCTCGCTCTGCGCGCGCTCGAAGCGCTGGATCAGGCCGAGCCAGATCGTCGGCACGCCGAGCGACAGGGTGGGCGGCTCGAGCTGCATCAGGTCGAGCAGGTCGTCGGGATGCAAGTGCGGCCCCGGGAAGACGATCTTGGTCCCGGTCATGACGGCGCCGTACGGCACGCCCCAGCAGTTGGCGTGGAACATGGGCGTGACCGGCATCAGCACGTCGGAGGCCTTCATCGACCAGTTCTCGCCGAGGCAGCCGACCAGCGTGTGCAGCACCGTCGAGCGGTGCGAGTAGACGACGCCCTTGGGCCGGCCGGTCGTTCCGGACGTGTAGCACATGGCGACCGGATCGTTCTCGTCGTGCGCGGCGTAGACGAAGGCGTCGCCGTCGGCCTCGGCGAGCAGGTGCTCGTAATCGACATGCCCGGTGCTGGCATCGACCGGCGCGCCCGAGAACGGCACCACGATCACCTTCTCGAAGGCATGCTTGCCGGCGAACTGCCGGTACAGCGGCAGCAGGATGTCGTCGACGACCAGGAAGCGGTCGGCGGCGTCGGCGGCGATCCAGCCGATCTCGTCCGGCGCGAGGCGCAGGTTGAGCGTGTGCATCACGCCGCCCGCGGCCGGGATGCCGAAGTAGCACTCCAGGTGCGCGTAGTGGTTCCAGCACAGCGTGGCGACGCGGTCCCCCTTCCTCAGGCCCAGCGCGGCGAGCGCGGCGGCGAGGCGGCGCGTGCGCCGGTGGTACTCGCCGAAGGTGTGCGTGCGCAGCGACTTGTCGGGCAGGCGCGAGACGATGGCGTTCTGCGCAAAGATCGTCCCGGCCCGATCGAGCAGGTGGTTGAGCGACAGGGGCACGTCCATCATCGTCGACTTCATCGCCTCTCCTCCCGGTGTGTCAGGTCGCGCTCGCCGCGCCGGCGCGCGCCTCGACGAGCGCCCGATGCTCCGGCTCGAGCATCGACAGCACGATCAGCGAGTCGTAGCCGTCGCCGTGGCGCACGCTCTCGCGCAGGCGCCCTTCCTCGACGAAGCCTTCGCTGCGATAGAGCGCCAGCGCCCGCGCGTTGGCGCTTTTCACGTCGAGCCAGAAGCGGTGCGCGCGCAGGTCGCGGAAGGCCATCTCGGCGAGCAGGCGGACGCAGGCGCGGCCGTAGCCCAGCCCCTTCGGCTGCAGGACGATGCGCTTCAGCTCGACCGAGCCGTGCGGGTTGCGGCAGCCCTGCAGGATGACGAAGCCGGCCGACGGATAGGCCCGCCCGGCCTCGATGATGAAATGGCGGAAGTCGGGGAAGCGCACGGCGCCTTCGTGCTGGACCCGCTCCCACGGCGTGATGAAGGGGCGGTTCTCCGGGTCGTTCTCGACCGTCTGCACGAAGTCGAGGTCCGACAGCATCGTCGGCCGCAGGCGCAGCGACAGCGGCGTGCTCACACGTCGACCTCGATCGCGTGGCCGCGCAGCTCCATCAGCTCGCGCCGCGCCTGGGCCTCGCCCTTGCCCATCAGCTTGGTGAGCGATTCCACGGTGGCGGCGAACCCGGCGGCGCCGAAGTGGATGGCGAGGAGGCGGCGGGTCTCCGGGTTGAGCGTCGTGTCCCACAGCTGCTCGGCGTTCATCTCGCCGAGGCCCTTGAAGCGGCTGACGCTCCAGGAGCCGTCGCGCGCGCCCTCCTTCAGCAGCCGGTCGGTGATGGCGCGCAGCTCGCCTTCGTCGAGCGCGTAGATCTTGGCCGCCGGCTTCTTGCCGCGCGCGAGCGCATCGACGCGGAACAGCGGCGGCTTGGCGACGTACACATGGCCGCGCTCGATCAGCTTCGGAAAGTGGCGGAAGAAAAGCGTGAGCAGCAGGACCTGAATGTGCGAGCCGTCGACGTCGGCGTCGCTCAGGATGCAGACCTTGCCGTAGCGCAGGCCGGAGAGATCGGGCTCGTCGTTAGGGCCGTGCGGATCGACGCCGATCGCGACCGCGATGTCGTGGATCTCGTTGTTGGCGAAGAGCCGGTCGCGCTCGACCTCCCAGGCGTTGAGGATCTTGCCGCGCAGGGGCAGGATCGCCTGCGTCTCCTTGTCGCGGCCCATCTTGGCGCTGCCGCCGGCCGAGTCGCCCTCGACGAGGAAGATCTCGTTCAGGGCGAGGTCGCGGCTCTCGCAATCGGTGAGCTTGCCGGGCAGCACGGCCACGCCCGAGCCGCGCCGCTTCTCGACCCGCTGGCTCGCCTTCTGCCGCGTCTGCGCCTGGCGGATCACCAGGTCGGCCAGCTTCCTGCCGTCGGCGACGTGCTGGTTGAGCCACAGGTCGAGCGGCGGCCGGACGCAGTTCGAGACCAGGCGCAGCGCCTCGCGGCTGTTCAGCCGTTCCTTGATCTGGCCCTGGAACTGCGGGTCGAGGACTTTCGCCGAGAGAACGAAGCTGGCCCGCGAGAAGACGTCGTCGGGCATCACCTTCACGCCCTTGGGCAGCAGCCCGTGCAGGTCGATGAAGCCCTTCACCGCGCCGAACAGGCCGTCCTTGAGGCCGGACTCGTGCGTGCCGCCGGCCACCGTCGGGATCAGGTTGACGTAGCTTTCGCGCACCGCGTTGCCGTCCTCGGTGAAGGCCACGCACCAGGATGCGCCCTCGCCCTCGGCGACGTCTTCGCTCTCGCGACCGTCGGCGTGGTGCGATCCCTCGAAGAGCGGGATCAGCGGCTCGCCGGTCAGCACCTGCTGCAGGTAGTCGGCGAGGCCGGCCTCGAACAGCCAGTCCTGCCGCTCGGGCTCGGCCCGGCCGCTCTTCTCGACCGTGAGCGACACCTTGATGCCCGGCATCAGCACCGCCTTGCTGCGCAGCAGGTGGGTCAGCTCGGGGCGCGGCAGCTCGACGCTCTCGAAGTAGCGGGTGTCTGGCCAGACGCGGACCCGGGTCCCGCTCCTGCGCTCGCCCGAAGCGGCTTTGCGCAGCACCAGCGGCTCGACGACGTCGCCGCCGGCGAAGGCGATCGTCGCGACCTGGCCGTTTCGCCAGACGGTGACCTCGAGCCGCTTCGCCAGGGCGTTGGTGACGCTGACGCCGACGCCGTGCAGGCCGCCGGAGAAGCTGTAGGCGCCGCCGCTGCCCTTGTCGAACTTGCCGCCCGCGTGCAGGCGCGTGAAGACGATCTCGACGACGCTCACGCCTTCTTCCGGATGCAGGCCGAAGGGGATGCCGCGGCCGTCGTCGTCGACGCCCACCGAGCCATCGGCGAAGACGGTCACGTCGATCGCCGATGCGTGGCCCGCGAGCGCCTCGTCGGCGGCGTTGTCGATCACCTCCTGGACCACGTGCAGCGGGCTTTCGGTGCGCGTGTACATGCCGGGCCGCTGCTTCACGGGCTCGAGGCCCTTGAGGACCCGGATCGATGCTTCCGCGTACGCGGCGTTCTGTCGGCTGGCCATCGAACGATTCTAGGGAGCAGCTCGCACGCCCACGCCTCATGCCACCCCCTTGCCGCGACGAGGGAGTGCCGGGCCCTGCAACAATGGCCCGATGGCCGCCACCGACTCCCGTCCGACGCTGTCGATGACGCAGGTGCTGGTGTGCGGCGCCATCGTCGTCACCTTGTCCATGGGCATCCGGCACGGCTTCGGCCTTTGGCTGCAGCCGGTGACGATCGAGCGCGGCTGGAACCGCGAGACCTTCGCCTTCGCCCTGGCGGTGCAGAACCTGGCCTGGGGCATCGCCGCGCCGCTCGCCGGCATGCTGGCCGACCGCTGGGGTGCGTTCCGGATCCTCGCGCTCGGCAGCATCCTCTACGCGGCGGGCCTGGTGGTCATGGGTCTGGCGACCACCGGGGCGGGATTCCTCGGCGGTGCCGGGCTCCTGATCGGCATGGCCCAGGCCGGGACGACCTATGCCGTCGTCTTCGGCGTCATCGGCCGCAGCGTCGCTCCCGAACGGCGCAGCTGGGCCATGGGGGTCGCGGCGGCGGCCGGCTCGTTCGGGCAGTTCCTCATGGTGCCGATCGAGGGCGGTCTGATCCAGGGCCTCGGCTGGCAGAACGCGCTGTTCGTCCTCGCCTGCCTCGCCCTCGTCATCATCCCCGTCGCTCTCGGCCTGCGCGAACCGAAGCGCGACGCTGCGACCGCGGCGCAGCAGAGCATCGGCGCGGCGGTGCGCGAAGCACTCGGCCATCGCAGCTTCCAGCTCCTCACCGCCGGCTATTTCGTCTGCGGCTTCCAGCTCGCCTTCGTCGGCGTGCACATGCCGAGCTACCTGAAGGACCACGGCCTGCGGCCCGACGTCGCCACCACGGCGCTGGCGCTGATCGGCCTCTTCAACGTCGTCGGCACGTACGTCGCCGGCTCGCTCGGCGGCCGCCTGCCGAAGAACTACCTGCTGTCGACGATCTATTCGCTTCGCTCGATCGCCATCGTCGCCTTCCTCGCCGCGCCGCTGTCGCCCTGGAGCGTCTACGCCTTCGCCGCGGCGATGGGCTTCCTCTGGCTGTCGACGGTGCCGCTCACGAACGGCATCGTCGCCGAGATCTTCGGCGTCCGCTACCTGTCGATGCTCGGCGGCTTCGTCTTCCTCAGCCACCAGGTCGGCAGCTTTCTCGGCGTCTGGCTCGGCGGGCTCCTGTACGACCGGACCGGCAGCTACCAGGTGGTGTGGTGGATCGCGGTCGCCCTCGGCGTCTTCGCCGCGGTCGTCAACCTGCCGATCCGCGAGAGCGCCATCGTGCGCCCGGCACCGGCATGAAGGGGCGCGCCCTTGCCGCCTACGCGGCCGCGGCCCTGACCCTGCTCGCCGTGTTCGCCGCGTACCTGCGGCCGGAGCTCGCGGTCGACCTCGGCAACCGCCTGTGGAGCTGCTTCTGAGCGAGGCTGCGAGGCACCGGACCGCGGCGCCTTCGCCTTGGGTCGTGCGCTGGGCCCACCTCGTCACGCCGGGCGGATCCGTGCTCGACGTGGCCGCGGGCAGCGGCCGGCACGCGCGCTTCCTGGCCGGCCGCGGCCATGCGGTCATCGCCGTCGACAGCGACGAAGCCGCCCTGATCGAGCTCGCCGGCACGGCCGAGACCGTGGTCGCCGATCTCGAATCCGCGCCGTGGCCGCTGCCCGGCCGCTCGTTCGACGCGGTGGTCGTCACCAACTACCTGTGGCGGCCGCTGCTTCCGCAGATCGTCGCCGCGCTCCGCCCCGGCGGCGTGCTGATCTACGAGACCTTCGCCAGCGGCAACGAGACCGTCGGCCGGCCGGCGCGCCCCGACTTTCTTCTGTGGCCCGGTGAACTTCTGCGTGCCGCCGCGGGTCTGCGCATCGTGGCCTACGAAGACGGGTTCCTGCCCGCGCCCGACCGGTTCGTGCAGCGCATCGTCGCGGTCCGCGACGCTGCGGGCGGCACGGCTCCGCGCCACCTGCTCGAGCCGGCCGAGGCCTGAGGCCGGGTCGCTAGAATCGACAGGTTCAGGAAAGCCCATGAAACCCATCACCGGAAGCATCGTCGCCCTCGTGACGCCGATGCAAGAAGAGCAGCGCATCGACATCGATGCGCTGCGTCGCCTGATCGACTGGCACGTCGAGGAAGGTACCCGCTGCATCGCCGTCGTCGGCACCACCGGCGAGTCGCCGACGGTCTCGGTCGAGGAGCATTGCGAGGTCATCCGCGTCTCGGTCGAGCATGCGCGCGGCCGCATCCCGATCATGGCCGGGACCGGCGGCAACTCGACGGCCGAGGCGATCGAGCTGGCGCGCTTCGCGCTCAAGGCCGGCGCCGACTGCACGCTGTCGGTGGTGCCCTACTACAACAAGCCGTCGCAGGAAGGGATCTACCGCCACTTCCGGACCATCGCCGAAGCGGTCGACCTGCCGATGTTTCTCTACAACGTGCCCTCGCGCACGGTGGCCGACATGCAGACCGAGACCGCGCTGCGCCTGGCGCAGGTGCCGGGCATCGTCGGCATCAAGGACGCCACAGGCGACATCGCCCGCGGCAGCTCGATCCTGCGCCTGGCGCCGCCCGGCTTCGCGGTCTACTCGGGCAACGACGATTCGGCCGTCGCCCTGATGCTGCTCGGCGGGCATGGAAGCGTCAGCGTCACCGCCAACGTCGCGCCGCGCCAGGTCCAGGCCCTCTGCGCGGCTGCCCTGGACGGCAACGCGCGCGAGGCGACCCGGCTGCAGATGCAGTTGCTCGGCCTGCATCAGGCGCTGTTCGTCGAGCCGAGCCCGGCGCCGACCAAATGGGCGCTGAGCCGGCTCGGCCGTTGCGGCACGACGGTGCGCCTGCCGATCACCCCGCTCAGCGAGGCCGGGCAGGCCGTGGTGGCTGCTGCACTTGCAGAAGCCGGGCTGGCGTGAGCCGGCCGGAGCCGGGCGCGGCCATCCGCCCAACCGGAGGCCGGCTCGCCCCGCTGCCTTTCCAGTCATCCGCCATCCCCGATGGAGACCCGCTGACGTGACCTTCCTCCTTTCCCGCGCCGCCCTGCCCTGCCTGGCCGCGCTCGTCCTCCTCGGCGGCTGCTCCACGGTCGGGGACTTCCTGGCCGGCGACAAGGTCGACTACCGCGCCGCCGGCGGCACCCGCACCTCGTCGCTCGAAGTGCCGCCCGACCTCACCCAGCTCGCGCGGGAGTCGCGCTACGCACCGGCGAGCGGGACCGTCACCGCGTCGACGTTCCAGGCCAGCACGGCGACGCAGCCAGTGGCGACGCCGGTCGTCGCGCCGCAGGCGCTGGGCTCGTTCAAGATGGAGCGGCTCGGCAACGAGCGCTGGCTGAGCAGCACGCTGCCGCCCGAGGAGCTGTTCCCGCTGCTGCGCGCGTTCTGGAGGGACAACGGCTTCAACCTGGTCCAGGACCGTGCCGACGCCGGGCTGCTCGAGACCGACTGGACCGAGAACCGGGCCAAGCTGCCCAACGACATCATCCGCAACACGATCGGCAAGGTCTTCGACGCCGCCTTCTCGACCAGCGAGCTCGACAAGTTCCACACCCGCGTCGAGCGCACGCCGACCGGCACCGACGTCTACATCACGCACCGCGGCATGGTCGAGGTCTATGCCAACGACCGCAAGGAGGTCACGGTCTGGCAGCCGCGCCCCACCGACCCGCAGCTCGAGGCCGCGTTCTACTCCCGCCTGCTGGTCCGGCTCGGCGCCAAGGACGAGCAGGCGCGCGCCACCGTCGCGGCGGTCTCCGCCAGTACGGGCCCGCCGCGGGCGCGCACCCTCGACGGCCAGGCGGGAACGACGCTGCAGCTCGACGACGGCTTCGATCGGGCCTGGCGCCGCGTCGGCATCGCACTCGACCGCAGCGGCTTCACCGTCGAGGACCGCGATCGCAACCAGGGCCTGTACTTCGTCCGCTACGTCGACCCCGCCTTCGCCGGCCGCAGCGAGCCGGGCCTGTTCGCCCGCATGTTCAGGTTCGGCAGCAACAAGGCCGACGAAGGCGGCCCGGCCAAGTACCGCGTGAAGGTGACGGGCTCGGGCTCGAGCAGCACCGTCGCGGTGCTGGATTCGCAGGGCCGTCCGGAAACGGGCGAGGCCGGGCAGCGCATCGCCAGGCTCCTCCTCGACGACCTGAAGTAAGAAGCCGGTCCGCTTCCGCGTGATCCGCTTTTGCAGCCTTGGCAGCGGCAGCAGCGGCAATGCCACCGTCGTCGAGGCCACCAGCGGCATCACGACGACGCGCTTGCTGATCGATGCCGGCCTTTCCCTGCGCGAGCTCGACGCCCGCCTCGAGCGGGCCGGGCTTGCCCTCAGCGACATCGACGCCGTCTTCGTGACCCACGAACACGGCGACCATGTCGGCTGCGCGCTGACTCTGGCCGAGCGCAACGACATCCCGGTCTGGATGAGTCGCGGCACCTGGCGCGCGCTCGGCCCGTGCGCGGCACCGCCGCGACTCGCCTTTGCGCGCGACGGCGAGCTGATCCGGGTCGGTGACCTGGAAATCCGCCCGTTCACCGTCGCCCACGACGCCGCCGAGCCGCTGCAGCTGGGCTGCAGCGACGGCGACTCGCTGCTCGTGGTGCTGACGGACCTCGGCTCGATCACGGCGCACATGCTGGACAACCTGGTCGGCTGCGACGCCCTCGTGCTCGAGTGCAACCACGATGCCGGCATGCTCGCCGCGTCGCGCTACCCGCCGTCGCTGAAGTCGCGGATCGGCGGCCGGTTCGGGCACCTCAGCAACGAGGCTGCTGCGGACATCGTCGCCCAGGCAGCCGGCAGTGGCCTGCGCCATCTCGTCGCCGCCCATCTGAGCCGCGAGAACAACACGCCGGATCTGGCCCGCCGCGCCCTGGCTGCGCGCTGGGGGAGCAGCCCGCGCGACGTGGTCGTGGCCGATCCGATGCTGGGCTTTTCATGGCTGCAGCTCGGCTGAAAACCGTCCTCGCACAACCATGAAAAAGCCGCCCGAAGGCGGCTTTTCCGTTTCAGCCGCTCGCCGTCTTACGGACGCGAGGCGGCGCTGGTCGCTGCCGTGGCAGCGGCGTTGGCCGAAGACGCGGCGTCCATCGCCGCCGTGGCGGCGGCGGAGGCAGCACCCGCAGCAGCGGCCGCATCGGTCGACGGGGCCGCCGGCGGCGTGACGATCGTCGTCGTGGACGACGGCGTCGGGGCGGTCATCGTCGCGGGTGGCGTCGTCGTCGTGGTGGTCGTCGTCTCTTCCTTCTTGCTGCAGGCAGTGAAGGAAAGAGCGGCGGCGAGCGTGACCATCAGCAGTGCTGTTTTCATGTTTCTCCTCGGGTTTTAGGTTTGGAACAGTGTCCGGCTTGATCGAAGCCCTCGGTCCGAGAGCCTCCAGCATCGAAGACAAGGAAACGTGAGCCGTCCCCTGTGCCTAACCCTCGATTATAGGGGCCTTAAGGGCTTTCCCTAAAGGCCGAGGGCCGTAACCGGGAAGGCATCGGAAGACCGTTGCAAAAGCGCGTCAACGGTCTCCCGGCCCATCACGAGGTCGGCGGCTTGGCTGGACACGGTGCCCCGGTAGTCCACGTTGTCGACCATGCGCAGGCAGGTCTGTCCCGGCACCAGCAGCAGGGTCGGGATCTGCCGCTCCTCGAGCTCTTCATCGGCGCGGCAGCGGACCACGTGCGACCAGTTTCGCCGCCATTCGACGAAGCGCATGTGCCGGCGCGGCAGCTCGTCGAACCGGTGTGCCATGAGCGTGAGGCTGCGGCCCGACCGGGCCCATCGGGCGAAGGTCTCCACCACTGCGGCGTCGTTCAGAGGCCAGTCGGCAAAGGTCGGGTCGATCATGACGATCTCGCGAGCGCCGACGTCGGCGGCCCCGTCCAGGCACGTACGGACGGCGTCGCGGAACTCGGCGCGCGACGCGACCGCGGTGATGATGTCGTTGCTCATGTCGTGTCTCCCTCGGTCGGGTCGATGCCCAGGCACCAGCCGGCCCGGCTCCATTCGGCCAGCAGCGCGGCGGCCTCCGGGCTCAACTGTGCCAGCGCTCCGGCGTCGAGCCGACGCCGATCCGCCAGACGACGCATCAGGGCGGCATCGCGGCCGCCGGCGCGAAACGACTCGCCGTTGATGAAGATGTGCGAGGCGTCGTAGAGCATCCGCGTGCGACGGTCGAGGGCGATGCCCGCGGCCCCGGCCGAGGCGCTGCCCGCCTCGAACCAGGTGCCTGGCTTCGGCTCGCTGAGCGTCTCGCCGAGGGCGCAGGCCCGTTGCTGCGGATCGGCCACCAGCTTGGCCGCGGCGTCGTCGGCGAAGCGCTGCAGCGCGTGCGGAATGCGTGCGGGGTGCGCCGTCGCTTCGGTGCCCGGGTCACGATAGAGCGGCGTGCCCGGCTTGGCGTCGACGGTTTCCTCGCCGACCGCGGCATCGACCATGCGCTGCAGCACGTCGGCCGCCAGCGCCGGGCCGTGCGGAGCGCGAAAGCCCACCGACGCCGTCATGCACTCGCCGACCGCGGTGCCGTCATGGCCCCAACCCGGCGGCAGGTACAGCATGTCGCCCGCATCGAGCAGCCAGTCGTGCTGCGGCACGAAGTCGGCGAGCATCCTGAGCGGCACGTCGCTGCGCAGCCGTGGCCGCGCCGTTCGGCCGACGCGCCAGCGCCGCTGCCCGGCCAGCTGGATCAGGAAGACGTCGTACGAGTCGAGGTGCGGTCCGACACCGCCGGCGTCGCTGGCGTAAGAGACCATGACGTCGTCGAGCCGCGCATCGGCGATGAAGCGAAAGCGCGCCAGGAGCCGATGCGCCGCATCGTCGTGCAGGTCGACGCCCTGGACGAGCAGGCTCCAGCCGGGCCGCGACAAGGGCGGCAGCGAACGCCGGGGCAACGGCCCCTGACGCAGCGTCCATCGCTCGCCTGCGTGCACGACCAGCCGCGATTCGACGTCGTCACGCGTGGCCAGCTCGAACAGGCGGCGACGGTCGAAGCCGGGCATCGGCTCGGCGAGCGCGGCGCGCACCAGGAGGGGCTTCCTCTGCCAATGCCGACGCATGAATGCGGAGGCCGACAGGCCCCCCAGCAAAGGCGTCGGCCGGGCCAGGTCCATGCCTCATTGTGCGATCATCTTCGGATGCAGATCGCCGCTCCTTGCGTGGTGAGCCTCACCTGGCGACTGGCCGATGCCCAGGGTGTCGAGATCGACGAGCTGAGCGAGCCGGTCGAGTTCTTCTTCGGCGGCAACGACCTGCTCGCCAAGGTGGAGGAAGCACTGGTCGGGCACGAGGTCGGCGACGAGATGACGCTGCACATCGAGCCCGAGCACGCGTTCGGCGACTACGACCCGGAACTCGTCTTCTTCGAGTCGCGCGCGCTGTTCCCCGACGGTGCCGAGCCGGGCATGCAGTTCGAAGGCCCGCCGCCGGGCTCGACCACGGAGGGAATGCCCGAGGACGCGATCTACACGATCACCGAGGTCTACCCGGAGCACGTCGTGCTCGACGGCAACCATCCGCTCGCCGGCATCGCCCTGCGCCTGGCCATGGTCGTCCGCGACGTGCGCGAGGCAAGCGAGGAAGAGATCGAGGCCGGCAGCGTGGGCCAGGGCGTCGTCAGCGTGCTGGGTGCGGCCCAGCCCGGGCGGCACCTGCACTGACCGGCGTCTGCCGGGTCCGCCGCCGGCGCCGGCTCAGGCTGCCGGAACGACGGCGCCGTCCGCGGTCGTGACCGGACCCTTGCCGCTGAAGCGGTCGAGCGCGAGGTAGATGACCGGGGTGATGTAGAGGGTGATGGCCTGCGAGAACACGAGTCCGCCCACCACCGCGAGGCCGAGCGGCTGGCGCAGCTCGGCGCCGGCACCGATGCCCATCGCGATCGGCAGCGCGCCCATCAAGGCCGCCAGCGTCGTCATCATGATGGGCCGAAAGCGCAGGATGCAGGCTTCGCGGATCGCCGCCTCGGGCGTCGCACCGCGGGTGCGCTGCGCATCGAGGGCGAAGTCGATCATCATGATCGCGTTCTTCTTGACGATGCCGATCAAGAGCAGGATGCCGATCGTGGCGATGAGCGTCAGGTCCATGTCGAACAGGCGCAGCGTCAGCAACGCCCCGACCGCCGCCGAAGGCAGGCCGGCCAGGATCGTCAGCGGGTGGATGTAGCTCTCGTAGAGAACGCCGAGCAGGACATAGATCACCAGCAGGGCCGAGACGATCAGGATCGCCTGGCTGCCCTGCGAGCTCTTGAACACCGCCGCATCGCCGCCGTAGCGCGTGATCACCGAGGCCGGCAGGGCAATCTGCTCGCGGTAGCGCTCG
>NZ_JANODC010000473.1:0-3772 GCF_031412495.1 Rhizobacter sp.
CGCGCCGCGCGCCGGATCGCGCTCGCGGCCGCGGCGCTCGCTCTCGCCGACCTGCCGGCGCTGGCGCTCGCCGCTGCCGCCACGCCGGCACGCGGCGCGGTCGAGCGCACCTTCGCCGTCTTCTGCGACACCCTCGTCCCGGCGGACGAGCTGACCCCCGCTGCGTCCACGCTCGGCGTGCCGGCCGCCATCCTGCGCGACGTTTCCCGGCACCCGCTCGCTGGCCGTCTTCTGCACGCCGGCTGCGCTTGGCTCGACGACGCCACCGGCGGCTTCGCCGCTGCTCCCGAGGCGGCCCGCGTCGCCGCCTGCGAGCGCATGCAGGCGATGCCGTGGGACTCGCCGGCGGGTCGCTTCTTCCACCTCATGCGCAACAGCGTCCTGGCCGAGTACTACGCCGATCCGGCGTCGTGGCGCGGCCTTGCGCTCGACCGGCCGCCGCAGCCGCTCGGTTTCTTCGACGCCGTCCGCTGATGGCCGACCCCGCGGCCTTCGATGCCGTCGTCGTCGGCGCCGGCGCCGGCGGGGCGGCGGCCGCGTGGCGAATGACCCAGCGCGGCTGGCGCGTGCTCCTCGTCGATGCCGGGCCCAGCTTCGACCCCGACACCGACTACGGGCTCGACCGAGACGACTGGGAGAAGGAGCGCTTCCGGCACAAGCCGGGCAGCCTCGGCCGGACCGCTTTTGCGCCGCTGCAGCCGCTCGACCCGGCGCTCGCCGACCTGCGCTCGTGGAGCCTCGGCCAGGGCCCGACCAACCGCGAGGCACGGCGCGCTGTCTCCGGGCCGGGCTACCACCACGTGCGCGGCATCGGCGGCAGCACGCTCCATTTCATCGGCGAGGCGCACCGCATGAACCCCGCGGCGATGGCGATGCGCAGCCGCTTCGGCGTCGCCGCCGATTGGCCGGTGACGTATGCCGAGCTCGAGCCGCACTATGTCGAGGTCGAGCGGCTGCTCGGCGTCGCCGGCCCGGCCGAGGTGCGCGACCGCTGGCGCAGCGCGCCGTACCCGCTGCCGCCGCACCCGCTCGCGCGCGCGTCGCGCGAGCTGGCCTCGGGCGCGGCGAGGCTGGGTGTGAGCTGGGACCCGAACCCGCGCTGCGCGCTTTCGCAGCCGTACGACGGTCGGCCCTCGTGCAACTACTGTGGCGGCTGCACGCACGGCTGCCCGCGCCGCGACAAGGGCTCGGCCGACGTCACCTTCATCGCCAAGGCGAGGGCGAGCGGTCGCTGCGAAGTACGCGCCTCGACGACGCTGGTCGGCATCGTCGCCGGCAAGGCCGGTCGCATCGATGCCATCCAGCTCGTCGACGGCGCCGGCCGGCGCAGCCGCGTGCCGACGCCGCGCCTCGTTCTCGCCGCCGGCGCGATCGAGACGCCGCGCGCACTCCTGCTGCACAAGGGCCTGGCGAACGGCAGCGGCCAGGTCGGCCTGCACTTCATGGAGAGCGTCGCCTGGACCAGCGTCGGCCGCAGCGCGGAGCGGCTGCTCAGCTTCGGCGGCCTGCCCGCCGATTCCATCAGCTGGCAGCACAACCGCCCCGATGCGGTCCCGGATGTCGTCGGCGGCTTTCGCCTGAGCGCGGCCATCCACGAGGCCGAGATGATCGGGGCCATCGCCCACGCCCAGCGCGCGGTGCCCGGCTTCGGCCGCGAGCACAAGCGCGAAATGCGGCGCGCGCTCGGCAGCCTTGTCGCCGTTGGCGCGGTCGGCGAAAGCCTGCCGCACGAGCGCTCGTTCGTCGACCTCGACCCGTCGCTGCGCGACGCGCACGGCCGGCCGCTGGCGCGGATCCACTCGCACGTCGACGCCATGACCGTGCGCCGGCTCCGCGCGATGGCCGCGGCGACGCGCGGCCTGCTCGCCGCCGCCGGCGCGGCGACCCTGGTCGAGGAGTTCGGCACCTACGACCACTTCTCCTCGGCGCACGTCTTCGGCACCTGCCGCATGGGCGCCGACCCGCGCCGCTCGGTCGTCGATGCCGGGCTGCGCGTGCACGGCTACGCCAACTTCCACATCTGCGATGCCAGCGTGTTCCCCAGCTCGGGGGGCGGCGAAGCGCCGTCGCTGACGATCCAGGCGCTGGCACTCAGGGCAGTCGACCGCATCGCGGGCTGAGTCGCCGCCGCAACGGCGGGGCTGGGCCAAACGGCCGAGCGCGCACAGAATGCGTTGCCGGTGCAGCCCTCGGCCGGTCGAACGACAGAATCATCAGGAGACAAGAACATGCATCGAATCCCCATCGGCCACGGACTGGCGGCCCTTGCTCTCGTGGTCGCCGTGCCGGCTCAGGCGGGCAAGGGCGGGCCGACGCAGCCGCCCACGGTGGCGGCCTCGATCAACAAGGAGAGCCGCAACGACAACAAGCTCTATGCCGGCATCAACTGGAACTTCGGCGCGCGCACCGGGGCGACGGCGGTGCTCGGCTACCGCGCCGCCAAGGTCCGCGCCAACGACCGGGTGCGCGGCGCCAAGGTCGAAGTGAGCTATGTCCTCAGCGGCGCGCCCATGGGCCTGGGCGAGCTTCGCGTCAAGGGACTGGCCGGCAGCCGCAGCCTGCAGGGCGAGCTCGGTGCCGGCTACGGCTTCCAGGGCCAGGCCTTCCTGCTCACCGGCGGCGTCCAGGGCCCGTACGTGAACGCAGGCGCCGATTACCTGTTCGGGCCCGGCTGGCAGCCCTATGTCGGCGTCAACACGCTGGGCAAGGCCAAGGGCGCGCGGGAGACCTCCAGCTGCCCAGCGGGCTACAGCCTGTCCGGCAGCACCTGCACGCTGATCGTTCTCGACTGACGAGCCGTCTCGCCGCACCCACGGTCTGCTACCGTGGTGCGGTGACCGACGACTTCCCGGCGACCGACGCCGTCGCCCCGGCCGCGGACATCGCTGGCGGCTGGTTCGCCAGGCAGGGCTGGCAGCCGTTTGCCTTCCAGCGCGAGGTGTGGGCGGCGATGGCCGCAGGCCGCAGCGGCCTGCTGCACGCCACGACCGGATCCGGCAAGACCTACGCCGTCTGGTTCGGCGCCCTGGCCCGTGCCGAAGCGATCGGCCTGCCGCTGCGGCCGGCGCACCCGCCCCGCCTCGGCGTGCTCTGGCTCACGCCGATGCGCGCCCTCGCCGCCGACTCCGCCCGCGCGATGAAGGCGCCGCTCGAGACGCTCGGCATCGGCTGGAGCGTCGGCATCCGGACCGGCGACACGCCGGCGGCGGAACGGGCGAAGCAGGACCGTCGCTTTCCGACCGCGCTCGTCACGACGCCGGAGTCCCTCAGCCTGATGCTGACGCGGGAGAACGCGCGCGACGAGCTCTCCGGCATCCACGCCGTCGTCGTCGACGAGTGGCACGAGCTGATGGGCAGCAAGCGCGGCGTGCAGGTGCAGCTGGCCGTCGCGCGCCTGAAGCGCTGGAATCCCGGCCTCGTCGTCTGGGGCCTGAGCGCGACCCTTGGCAACCTCGACGAGGCGATGCAGGTGCTGCTCGGCCACGACCAGGGCCGGCTGGTCCAGGGCCGGGTCGAGAAGCAGCTCGTCATCGACACGCTGCTACCCGACAACCCCGGCCGCTTCTCGTGGGGCGGCCACCTCGGCAAGCAGATGCAGCTCCCGGTCGTCGCCGAGATCGAGCGTTCGGGAACGACGCTGGTCTTCGTCAACATGCGCTCGCAGGCCGAGGCCTGGTACCAGCTGCTGCTCGAGGAAAGGCCCGAGTGGGCCGGCGTCGTCGCCCTGCACCACGGCTCGCTCGACAAGGAGGCGCGCGAGTGGGTCGAGCTG
>NZ_JANODC010000474.1:0-11127 GCF_031412495.1 Rhizobacter sp.
ATTCGCCATCGACAGGCACTGCCTCGCCGACGGCGCCGTTCGTGGCCCCCGGGGGCGCGGGAACGGCCAGTCCCGGCGGCCGCAAGATGTTCGTAGGCACCTCTAGGCTCTTCAAGCCCGGCGTGGGCGAGCTGAACCTGATGTTGTCCACCTTGCCCACACGGTGCGCGACTCGGTCGGCGGACCCCGCCTGTCGATGTCGTGCTTCATCGGCAGCACAGGCGAGTCCAGCGCTGGTGCTCTGGAACTGACGCGTCCAGCGAACTTGTGTTGTCGGATGCGCCGCTGCGGCGACGGCGTTTCTACTGGACCCGCCGCACCGACGACAGTAGCTTCGACATGCCTCCGATTCGCGGATATTGGCCGGGTCCGAAGACAGCGCAACTGCCCCGATGCTGGGAGTCGGTGCAAAACTCCCAACGGCCCGCATAGACGATCACAGAGGCGGTACGGTCATTGAAGCTGGCCCGCTCAAGATTGGCAACGTCTCGGTCGACAGCCAAGCGTTCGCCGCGAAAACCGGCTTCCGAGAAAAGCTCCATTCCCTCACGCGGGCCGGATGGCACCGCAGCCGCAACTGCAGGCGCAGGAACAGGTCGCACCGATTCGACCGGTCGTCGCAGACCGACGTTGTTCAGCCTGTCATAGCGACCGGGTCCGACGACGACGCACTTGCCTTCGAAGTTCGGATTGGTGCACAGCATCCAGCTTCCCGATTCGACGTAAGCCGATAACGCGCCATCTTCCCCCAGACCGGTGCGGTTCAGGTCGATAAACGCCCGCGAGGCAGCAACGCTTTCCCCGTTCAGGCCTTCATCGCCATAGAGAACGATTCGTCCAGTCGCTACAGCGGGTGCCTGCGAGCCAGTGCCGGACCCATTGTTGACGACAGCGGGGGCATCTCGCGCCGAGCGCACCAGACGTGCCGAGGATATTTCTTTGACCATGCCGTAGCCCAGATCCGCATAGCGCCCGGGAGTAAAGGTCCGGCACTTTCCTGCATAGCCGTCGTCCGAGCACAGTTGCCAGGTGCCTGCGGTCACGACGACGCTCGAGGCGCGATCGTTGAAGCCGGTGCCTTGCAGTGTTTCAGCGTCTGTATCGAGACGCATCGTGCGGCCTCGGAAGTCCGGCTGCCCAAACAATTCGATGGATCCGCGGCCATAGTTGCTGTAGCTGCCTCGATTGTCGCTATTGCTTCCCACCTCGCGGGCGGAACTGATACGTTCACTGAGGCGCTGGTCGAGCGTCGGATACTCGCCCGGAGGAAGCGTGACGCACAGACCCTTGAAGTCCGAATCGGTA
The DNA here is from genome assembly GCF_031412495.1 of Rhizobacter sp. GTDB lineage: Bacteria > Pseudomonadota > Gammaproteobacteria > Burkholderiales > Burkholderiaceae_C > Schlegelella_A. The sequence continues at coordinate 1,306 of NZ_JANODC010000474.1, forward strand.
CAGACCTCCCAACGGCCGGATCTCACGACGATGCTCGAAGCTCTGTCGTTAAAGCCGGTGCTGAGGATGCTCGGCGTGAAACCTCGCAGCGTGAGCTGCCCTCCGTCGAATCCAACGCCTTCGTAAAGAGTGATCTCTGCAGCCATGGCAGATGCCATGAAACAGCCTGCCACGAGCACTGCTAAGCCCGAACGACTCGCTCGACCCTGGACCGAGCTCCATCCGAGGCAGGGCAATTGCCTGTAGGCACGAGCTGCCTGTTGCTTGCCTTGCGCTGCAGCGAATTTAGCCGCCTGGAGGCAGGTTCTCATGACGTTCCTTGTAGGAGCTTTGGGATGCGATCCCGCAATGATGCTTGCATGGACGTTCCGATCATCATCTGTGGCGACAGGGAAGCCTCGACTTGTTCACGAAGGGGTGAAGCAGACAACGGGTGGGCTCACGGGGTTAGGCGGCCATATTCGAACCGCATATGAGCTGGCGCCCAGGAAGCCAAGAAACTAGTTACGACGTCAGCGATGCGTCAAACATGATCTGTACGCGCCTCGGGCCGCTCACGCGTCTGTTCAGGTTGCGTTCATCGTCGTCCGCGCAGGATGGCTCACCCCACCTTCGAAAGATCAAGTGCCTCGTGCTGCCAGATTCTTCGCCGCCGCCCTTGCAGCCGCGGCTCTCCTGGTACTCGGTGACCCAGGTGGGACTGGCTTTCGCATCGGCGCCGTAAACGGCGGAAGTGACGCCGAGGAGGACCTCCACCCCTTCGACGATGACGATTGGGACTGGGACTCGGAATGGGATCAATTTCAACTAGCCTGCGCTCACAAGAAGCCCTGCCCCGCTTCAGAATAGAGTGATGCACGCGGTACCGCTTGCAGCAATCAAGTTTCCTGACCTGTCGTATCCGGTCACCGAATAACAATAGTCTCGGTCGAAGACCACGGAGTCGTCGACAAGTGTCGTAGATGTGACGTTCGCAAGGACGCCGCCGTCTCGACTCACGGTAAAGACGTCGACGAACGGATCGTCGCTCCAGTCGACTTGCACGGTTTCGGGACCGATCCGCGTCAGGACGATTTCCAAGGCAGCAACGAACGGCGTGGGTTCAACAATGACGACGACGTCTGCTTCGCCACCTCCACCGCACCCAGCTAGGAACGCCAGGGCTCCAGCGGCTGCCAAGCGCCGGAAAGAGCCATTAAGTTGCAACATCGAGGTTCCCTCTCAAGGTGCGGCGAGTGGCCGGGCGGACACCGACAGGGTGGACGAAGACAGATAGAGAAGCGGCCTCGCCTGGTCCGGAGCATCGACACGAACCAGGAAAAACCGGTCGAACGGCCGATCAGTCGGTAGGTGCGCTACCAGCGCCGGCGCTGGCATCGCGTCGCTCGCGATTGCGCCCGTGGCTCCGCGCAGGTCCATGCGGGTGGGCGTCTGCCTGACCTGGGTCCAACTGAACTGCATGACTCCATGGGTCAGTTTCGCTGTGGCCTGAAGCCGAATCGACTCGCGTTCGGGAAAGCCCAGACCCCCGTCACTGACGACGATCTCGGTTTGTTGGACTGGCAGTTCCAGGGTTTTGGAACCGACTGTGAGGCGAACGGCTCGAATCGCGCCGATGTGGCGACCCACATAGGGGTCGGGATCTGAGTCTGCTGACCGATCGTCATATCGAATCGCAAAGGACAAGTTTCCCGATGCAAGGTCGCCCGCCGAAAATGGCAGGGTAGCTGGCACGCGTGCCAAACGTTCCGCGGAGAACGGCATGAAAGTTCCGGTGCCGAGCAGCTCGACCTCGGCGGCATTGGCTGCCTGACCGACTGCTCCCCCTGCGAGCAAGCCGAGGGTGCAAAGCAAGTGCGGAGCGGTAAACCACTTTCGCATCTTCGGTGCTGTCTTGGGACGCAACTGCATCTAAGCCTCCGATTTCGTACGTTGCGATGCGCAAGCTTTGTATGACGCTTGTGCAAATGCCTTTAGCTAGCAATCGATGTGCGCGACCTGGACCGTCAGGGAGATGCTCGCATTGCAAAACACGAACGACCGTTGAGTACCACGACTACTTCGCTCGACCGAGCCCAGCCGCAGTACGGTTCAGAACTGCCCAAGGTCGTGGGATTCCGTCAGTCCCGATACTCGTGGTGCCACTTTCGGCCTCCACGATCGTGATCACGGTGCCCATAGCGCTCACGCCACTCCTTGCGACGCCATTCGTCGCGATGCCACTCGGCATGGCGCCAGGCGCGCTCGCGCTCCCATTCGGAACGCGCGTCGTAGCCACCCCAGCGCGGGCGCTCATACACCTCGCTCGGCGCAACGTAGACGTGCGGCCTTGCGTACACCGGCGCCGGTTGTACGTAAACCGGCCGCGGCTGCACGTAAACCGGCCGCGGCTGCACGTAAACCGGTTCCGCCTCCACCCACCCGGGTCCGGTCTGGAAGCCGATCGAGAAGGAGACATCCGGGCGGGCCTCGGCGAGGGTGGCGGCACCCAGGGCTGCGGTGGCCAGCGTCGCGGCGACGAAGAACCTGGCGGAGGAGGAGCGGTTCATGGCAGGTCCTGCAGTTGCAATGAGGACATCTTGCGATCCCATGCATGAACCGGAACTGAACGAAAAGTGAATTCTGTTCAGGCTGTCGGCAGTGTGATCTCGACACGCCCGCCACCCATCCCGGATCGCGATAACCTTAGCTCGCCGCCATGGCTCGCGACCAGGTCATTGACGACGGCGAGGCCGACGCCGTGCCCCGGCACACGCTCGTCGCCGCGCACGTGCAGCTGCAGGATGGCGCGCGTGTCGCCGAATCCCGGGCCGTCGTCGTCGATGCGCAAATGCAGGCCGTCGTCTCTCCGTTCGGCCATCACGGCGACCCGCTGGCGCGCCCACTTCGCCGCGTTGTCCATCACGTTGCCGAGCATCTCGAAAGCATCGCCCTCGTTGATGCGCCAGGCGAGCGCCGGTGCGCACTCGAGCGTGACGGCGAGGCCCTTGTCGGAGTACACCTTGGCGAGCGAATCGCGGATCCGGTTGAGCACCGGCGCCAGCGCCAACGTGGGCGCGAAGCGCGATGCGCCGCTCGCGGCAGCACGGCCGAGTTGGTGCTGGACGATGTCGTCCATGCGCGCCACCTGCGCCGCCACCGTCGCAGGCAGCTGTGCCGGCTCGCTCAGCGCCGTGCGAAGCACCGCCAGCGGCGTCTTCAAGCTGTGAGCCAGGAAGCTCAGCGCCTCGCGATAGCGCGTCTGGCGCTGCCTTTCCTGAGCGATCAGGGTGTTGAGGTTGTCGGTGAGCGCCGCGACCTCCACCGGGTAGCATCCCTCGACCTGCGACTGCTCGCCATGCTCGATGGCGCGAATCTCTCGCGTCGCTTGGCCGAGCGGCGCCAGGCCCCAGCGCAACAACACGGTCTGGGCGGCGAGCAGCAGCAGCGCCGCGCCGCCCAGCCACGCCCACGACGTGCGCTCGAAGACGGCGATCTCGCGGTCGAACTCCGCTTTGTCCTCGAACACCGACAGCTGCAGCGGCACCGAACCCGCGCGGCCGGCCCACGACACGCCGGTGCCGACGGCGAGGAAGTCGCGTCCCGCGGCCCCGGCAACCTCATAACGCCACTGTCCCGTGCCGACGTCGGGCAGCAGCGGCGTCTCGCGGCCCACGGTCGATGGCGAGCGCCAAGTCTGGCCGCGGCCGACGTTGACGATGCTTGCGTACAAGCCCGAGCCGGGCAGCGAAAGGCGCGGCTCGGGGAAGGCCGCTGGCATGACGAGGGCGCCCGTGGCGTCGACCTCGGCCGCCGCGAGCAGCAGATAGACGGTGGTCTGCAGCCGGGCGAAGCGCGCGGCGCGGACGCTGTCTTCGTGGGCCCGCTGCACAGCCCAGCCCGCGCCGGCAAGAAACACGATCAGCATCAGCGCCGCGCCGAGCATGAGCCGCGCGCGCAGCGAATCCGGCCACTTCATCCGAGCGTGAACCGATAGCCGCGCCCACGCAGCGTCTCGATCGGCGACAACGTCCCGCCCGGGTCGAGCTTCTTCCTCAATCGACCGATCAACACCTCGAGCACGTTGCTGTCGCGGTCTTCGTCGTGCGGGTACAGGTAGTCCGAGAGCTCCTGCTTGCCGACGATGCGGGCCCGCTCGCGCACCAGAAACTCGAGCAGCCGGTACTCGAACGCGGTGAGCTCGACAACGGCGCCACCGAGGCGGACCGACTGCGCCGAGAAGTTGATGGCCAGCGGGCCGAGCGTGAGCACGTCCGACGTGGCTTTGAGGGAGCGGCGCAGCAGCGCCTTCACGCGCGCGAGCAACTCGGGGTACTCGAAGGGCTTGACCAGGTAGTCGTCGGCGCCCGCCTCGAGGCCCGTGACCTTGTCCTGCCAACTGCCGCGGGCGGTGAGGATCAGGATCGGCATCGTCCGGCCCTCGCCCCGAAGGCGGCTGACGACGTCGATGCCGCTCAGCCGCGGCAGCCCGAGATCGACGATGACGAGGTCGATGGGATATTCCTGCGCCTGGAACAGGCCTTCAACGCCGTCGGTGGCCTGATCGACGCGATAGCCATCTGCTTCGAGCCGCCGTGCCAGGCCGAGCCGCAGGGCGGCATCGTCCTCTATCAGCAGGACGCGCATGCCGCCGGCCCGTCGATCAGCCTACAACCCGGCCGCTCGCGGCGTCGACGATGACGACGCGGACCTCGCCCTTGGCGCTGAGGATCTTGACGCGCCAGACCGGCCGGCGGTCAACCTCGGCACGCTCGACGGCGAGCACGCGGCCGCTGGCGACCCGTTGCGCCACCGCGGCGGCCTCGTCGCGGCCGACATCGGCCGATGCCGGCAGCGCCGAGGCGACCAGCAGCGCGCAGAAGAATGGCCTGAGGAGCGCGTTCATCCGCCTATCGTCCCACAGGTTCCACTGACACGCGGACCGGCATGAACGCGCCGGGCTGGTCCTGCATCAAAGTCGAGAAGCGCTGGCCGCGGAACTCGTAGTCGACCCGGTAGCCGACGATGCGCGACTGGAAGTCACTCACCGTCCGACACGAGGTCACCTCGCGAACGACCGGTTCGACCGGCTGCTCCCAGCGCCCGCGGTTGGCGATGTTGTCGCCAGTGAACGCGCCGACGACGGCGCCGACCGCCGTGGCGGCCTCACGGCCGTGACCGCGGCCGACCTGGTTGCCGATCAGCGCGCCCGCAAGGCCGCCAACCACCGCGCCGCCGTAGTTTCGACGGCCTGTGGTGCGTTCTTCAGACACCCAGTCGCGCCGGCATTCCTGGCGTGGAACGCTGACGTTCTCGTACTGCGGCTCGACGCCGATGACGCGGGCGTTGTCGGTGTAGGTGTTCGCCTGCACGCCGAAGGCGGCGGTGGCGCTGGCGAGCAGGACGAAGAGGGCCGAGCGGTTCATGAAAGCTCCATCAACTAAGGATGGGTCGCATCCTGCGGGGGGGTGCATGAACCCGAGCTGAACAGAACAGTTGACTCCTGGAAGGCCAGGCCGGGCGTCTTGCGCATAGGACGTGCGGTCTCGGGATGCCTGACGTGCCCTTCACGGACGATCTAATACGATGTGACTTCAGCCAGATGTTCGGGCTGCTAGCGCAGGTCAGCGGCGCCGGGTGCCCGATCTGCGCAGTAAGGCAGGCGACGATGCGGCGCTGAAGGTTTGCGCGCTGTTCGATATGCCTCGCGAGCGGGTGGCTTTCGTCGAGCGCCAGCTGCTGCGGCTGGCCGAGTCCCGCTTCGGCGGGCCGATGCCGAACGCCACGTTGTGCTATGTGTGGGATCAGTCGTGGCCACGCGGGAGCGTGGTCTCCAACGCCTACACGAAGCGGGTGCGATTCATCACGCTCGACGGTCCGGCGGGCGCTTGGCTGAGCGAGCGACACGATCTTGCCGTCGACTTCCTGCTCGCCTTTGGTGACGAGTCGCGCGAAGTTCCGCCCCTGCGCGCCATCCTGGTCGGGGCCGATGCCGACAACACCGGCGGGCGCAGCGTCGGCTGGATTGACGCGCTGCGGCTCGAACCCGCATCGAGACCCTGATCCGATCGAATAGCAGAAGCCCCAGCTGTGATGCCCGCTCTCACGAGGCGGCACCGGGCGGCGACCTGCGAGGCTGCAGTTGGGGGTTGTAGACCGAGTGGAGCACCCGCCGGCCGACACCCTGGGGCGCACTGAGGAGCGCGGCAGGTACGCATGGTCGGATGACTCCTCTGCAGCGGTTGCGGTCGGCTCGAGTGCGCTGCGAACTCACGGTCTCTGGCGCGAACTAGGCAGCACCTAGAACTCTCCACCTCCTGGGCCTCGATGCGCCCTACGTCACGGACGTTCGCGTCGGGTGAATCGTCGATTCGCAGGCACTTAGTTGGCCGTTTCGGCCAAGAGTCGAAGACGAAGTCGGATGCCAGATAAATTTTCGCCAATCGCCAGCGGCGACTGGACCACTGCCGAGTTCGCGAGGGGCAAGGCTATGCGGCCGCCAAGGCTGCGTGGAACTAACTCGGCGAACTCGGCGCGCACACCACCGAGATCTTGCCCTGGCGCAGCATCTTGCCGATGGCCGGCGGTGGCGGCTGGTCGGTGGCGACCGCCGACACCTCGGTGATCGATCCGATCCGCACCGACGCCGTGCGGCCGAACTTGCTGTGGTCCACGACAAGCACGCTGCGGCGGGCGTGCTGCATCATCGTGCGCACCACGTCGACCTCGCCCTCGTGATAGTCGAGCAGGCTTCCGTCGGTATCGATGCCGCCCACGCTGAAGATACAAAGGTCGGCACGGTACTGCTGGACGGCCGCGAGCGTGGTGGTGCCACTGGTGCCGAGGTTACGGCCTTCGACGCGTCCCCCCAGCGCGATCACTTCGATGCCGGACTGCGCCGCCAACGCTTGCGCGGCTTCGAGGTTGTTGGTCATCACTTTCAGACCTGTGCGCGACTGAAGCCCCTGGGCCACGGCCAGCATCGTGGTACCAAGCGAGAGGAACAGCGACGAGCGATCGGGCAGCCACTGCGCCAGTCGCCGCGCGATAAGGGCCTTCTCGCGTGCGAATTCGGTGTGCCGCAGCGCATAGCTGCTGTTGGCCACGCTCGACGGCATCGAAGCGCCGCCGTGATGACGGATGACGCGGCCTTCGTCGGCGAGACGGTTCAGGTCGCTGCGCAGCGTCTGCGGCGTGACGCGAAAGTGGGCCAGCAGGTCGTCGATGGCCATGTAGCCGCCGGCGTTGATCAGCTCCAGGATCCGCTCGCGACGTGCTGCTGACGTCATGGCCTCAGGGGCTGCCGTACTGCGCCGCGAAGGTCGGCCCGTCGCCCGCCATGGTCATGCCGCCTTGCCATGCCGGGTGTCGATGCCATGGCGTCGCGAAGCGGTCGGTAAGGCCATTGATGCCTTCGACGAACCGGGTCGATACCGACTCCAGCTCGTGTTCCATCGCCGTCATGTCCGGAAAGTTCTCGAAGGCGGTCTGCCAGATCGCGCGTCCGCACAGGTAGCCGCTTGCCCCAGCACGGTAGGCATAGGTGAGCGAGCGCTGGAAGTCGGCCGGGCCGGCGGCGGCGCTCAACAGCACCCACGGGCGGGTCGTGAGCGCGCCCAGCGCATCGTAGGCATGCTGCACCGCAGCGGCCTGCGGGCCATCGGGGTCGGGCACGCCGCGCAGCATGGCGGGCGGTTCGAGCTTGTAGATGTCGACACCGAACTCGGCGCCGGCAAAGTCGCGCATCGACTCCTGCACCAGCCGGGTCCGGTTCGCGTCGACGAAGCCCGGCGCTTCACCGGGGAGCGGGTACACCAGCAGTTCGAGCAGCAGCACGATGTCGTGTGCGCGGCACTCCCGGCCGATGCGGCGCACGAATGCCTGTTGATGCTGGAGCACCGAAGCCGCCGCGTCCGGGCGGTACCAGACGAGCAGCTTCACCGCATCGCCGCCGATGCGACGGATCTTCGCCACGCTCCACGATGGAATCGTGTCCGAGCGCCGGCCCTCCGCACTGTCCTCGGTGATGTGATGCTCGAGCGACAGGCACAGCCCCGTGCGTGGCGACATCGCCTCGGCGCAGCGCGGATAAGCGAAGTTCGGGTCGAGCAGCATCGCGGTCGCCAGGGGCGACAGCCGCCGCGTGATCGCGACCTTCACGGCCGCCAGGTCCTCGTACGGCGCCTCCGCCGTACCGCGGATGCGCGCGATGGGTTGCATCAGCGGCGTGCGCTGGTCGATGGCGATCATCTTCCAGTGCCCGGCCGCGTCGGCGAGTCGGCGCATGCCCCACAGCTTGCCGGGGGTCAGTTCGGTCATTGGGTTTCCTTCAGGAGTTGAGCCACGGCCGAGGCCTCCGGCGCGGCCGACCAGCCGCTGCCGTTGCTGCATTTGAGTGCCGCAGCGGCGGTGGCGAAGCGCGCGGCATCCAGGACACCCAGGCCACGCGCCTGCGCCAGCGTGTAGGCGCCGTGGAACACGTCGCCCGCTCCGTTGGTGTCGCGGGCGACGACCGCGATCGCCGCGATTCGATGGATCACGCCGTCGACGAGGAACACGCTGCCGCGCTCGCCCAAGGTGACGCCGACAACGCCGGCGGTCAGTTCACGCATGCGGCGCAAGCCCGCTTCGACATCGGCAAGGCCGGCCGCCTCGGCGAGGCCGGCCTCCGAGAAGATCGCATGATCGGCCAGCGGCAGCAGCTCGCGGACCGCGGCCGGCTCGCCCACGTCGGCGTCGAGCACGCGGGCAATGCGATGCGCCTGCGCCGCCCGGAGAAGCGCACGCGCGCCGCGTGGCCAGCGAAAATCCGCATGCACGGCCCGCACCGATGCCACTTCGGCCAGCGGCAGCCAGTCGGGCGAATCGTCGAGCTGGCCGCGAAAGACCGCGAGCAGGCGTTCGCCGTTGTCGGCGACCAGGACGGCGGCCGTCGGCGTCTGCGTGCCGGCAATGGACGGCGCCGGCGTGCGCACGCCGTGGGCTTGCAGTTCCCGGCGCAGGTCGTGACCCTCGATGTCGTCGCCGAGCCGGCCCCAGAACGACACCCTGCCGCCCAGCCGCGCCGCCGCCACCGCGGCGGTGGCGGCCATCCCGCCGCCGCGCCGGGACAGGCCACTGGCGGTGAGCTTGCGCGGAACGGCGGGCAGGCTGGGCACCGTGAACACCAGGTCGCGGACGGCGATGCCGAGGCAGATCAGGGCGGGCATGCGGTGCGCCTCAGCGCCGCCCGGTCTGCGGATCGAACAGGATCACGCTTTCGGGGTCGAGCACCAGGCCGGCTTCGCTGCCCGACTGCAGCGTGCTGTCGCCGGGAACCCGGGCGACGAGCTTGTGGCCAGCGCAGACGACCGTGACCAGGGTGTCGGCGCCGAGCGGTTCGATCACGCCGACGGTGCCGCGCAAGGTCGCGGCGGCGCTTGCGGCCACGACGCGGATGCGCTCGGGTCGCACCCCCATCTCGGCCGGGCCGTCGCGCGCGGCCGGCAGCGGCAGGCTGGCACCCCCCGGCAGTCGCAGCACTCCGCCGCTGCCGATAACCGGCATGAAGTTCATCGCCGGAGCGCCGAGGAAGCCGGCGACGAAGCGCGTCGCCGGGCGGTGGTAGAGCTCGAGCGGCGTGCCGATCTGCTCGATGCGGCCGGCGTTGAGCACGACGATCCGGTCGGCCATCGTCATCGCCTCGACCTGGTCGTGGGTGACGTAGATCGAGGTCGTCTTCAGGCGCTGGTGCAGGGCCTTGATCTCGGAACGCATGTCGACGCGCAGCTTGGCGTCGAGGTTGGAGAGCGGCTCGTCGAACAGGAAGACCTTCGGGTTGCGCACGATCGCGCGGCCCATCGC
>NZ_JANODC010000475.1:0-18411 GCF_031412495.1 Rhizobacter sp.
ACCGGACGACGCGCTGGGGCAACCCGTTCAGCCCGTCGGATTGCGGTAGCGTCGCCGCCGCCGTCGCCGCGCACGGGCGCTGGATGCGCGGCGAGATCGCCGCGCCCGCCGGGCAAACGCCGCCGGCGCCGGAGGCGATCCTCGCCGCCCTGGCCGGCCGCAACCTCGCCTGCTGGTGTCCGGCCGACGGGCCCTGCCACGCCGACCTGCTGCTGCGGATCGCGAACGGCGGCTGAGCCGGGCCCGGGGCCGACCCTGGCGGCATGACCGGAATGCCGCCCTGTTCGCAAATGCGAACGATTCCTACTATCATCGCCGCATCGCTCCATCGCGCCTGCGCGCCGTCCCCATGCAACGCCTCATCCGCCGCTTCGCCCCCCTCCTGCCGCTGGCCCTCTCGCTCCTGATCGCTCCCCTGGCCCAGGCCCAGGGCGTGGTCAACATCTACTCGGCGCGGCACTACCAGACCGACGAAGCCTTCTACGCCAACTTCACCAAGGAGACGGGCATCCGCATCAACCGGCTCGACGGCCGCGAGGACGAGCTCGTCGAGCGCATCCGCAACGAGGGAGCGAGCAGCCCCGCGGACGTCCTGATCACGGTCGACGCGTCCCGGCTCGAGATCGCCGACAGGATGGGCCTGTTCCAGCCGGTGCAGTCGAAGGCGCTCGAGGCGCGCATCCCGGCGCACCTGCGCACCCCGAACTGGCTGGCGTTCTCGACCCGCGCCCGCGTCATCGCCTACAACAAGTCGGCGATCAACCCGGCCTGGGTGCAGACCTACGAGGACCTCGCGGCGCCGCGCCTGAAGTCGCAGGTCTGCGTCCGCTCCGGCACCCATCCGTACAACCTGTCGCTGGGCGCGGCCCTCATCGCCCACGACGGCGAGGCCAAGACCGAGGCCTGGGCGCGCGGCCTGGTCGCCAACTTCGCGCGTGCGCCCAAGGGCGGCGACACCGACCAGCTGCGCGCCGTCGCTGCTGGCGAGTGCGGCGTCGCCCTCGCCAACAGCTACTACGTCGCGCGGATGATGCGGTCGACGGCGGCCGAAGACGTGAAGGCGATGAACGCCCTCGGCATCGTCTGGCCGAACCAGGCCGGCTGGGGCACGCACGTCAACGTGTCGGGTGCCGGCGTCGTCAAGACCGCGCCGAACCGCGCCAACGCCATCCGTTTCCTCGAGTACCTGGCCAGCGACGCGGCCCAGGTGTATTTCGCCGACGGCAACAACGAATGGCCGGTCGTGAAGACGGCCAGGGTCGGCAACCCGGCGCTCGAGGCGCTCGGCGGCTTCAAGGCCGACACGCTGCCGATCTCGACATGGGCACCGCAGACCGCCACCGCGCAGAAGGTGTTCGACCGCGCCGGCTGGCGCTGATCGGCGCCGGCGCCTTCGCCTCAGCGGCGCTCGGCCGCGATCTGCCGGCTCAGCAGGAGCAGCGGCAGCAGGCCGACGACGACGATCGCGATCGACCCCGTCGCGGCTTCGGCCAGCCGCTCGTCGCTGGCCAGGCGATAGACCTGCGTCGCCAGGGTGTCGAAGTTGAACGGGCGCATGACCAGCGTCGCCGGCAGCTCCTTCATGACGTCGATGAAGACGAGCAGCGCCGCCGTGAGCAGGCCGCGCCGCAAGAGCGGCACGTGGACGCGGGCCAGGGTCTGCGACGGGGCGAGGCCGAGGCTGCGCGCCGCGTCGTCCATGTGCGGGGTGATCCGCGCCAGGGCCGAGTCGAGGGTCTGCAGGGCGGTGGCCATGAAGCGCACGACGCAGGCGTAGACGAGCGCCGCCAGGCCGCCGGTGAAGAGCAGGCCGGTGTGCCAGCCGAAGCTCGAGCGCAGCCACTCGGCAAGCGCGTTGTCGAGCCGGGCCAGCGGGATCAGCAGGCCGACCGCGATCACCGAGCCGGGGATGGCGTAGCCCATGCCCGCGAACCAGTGCGCGATCCGCGTCATCGGCTTCGGATCGATGCGGCGCGCGTAGGCGAGCACGAGCGCGACCACGCAGGCGATGCAGGCGCTCGTCAGAGCGAGGACGAAGCTGTTGCGCGCCAGGACGACGAAGCGCGGCCCGAACTCGGCGTCGCCGGTGGCGAGGGCGAGGCGGACCAGGATCGCGCACGGGATCACAAAGCCGAGCGCGAAGGGCACGGCGCAGCCGGCGATCGCCAGGGCGGCGCGCCAGCCCCCGAGGCGGATGCCCGGCGGCGGGACGCGCGTCGTGCCGGTCGCCGCGAAACGCGCCTGCCCACGCGAGATGCGCTCGATCGCGAGGACCGTGAGCACGAAGACGAGCAAGGCGGTCGAGAGCTGCGCCGCGGCGGTGCGGTCGCCGAGCGAGAACCAGGCGTGGTAGATCCCGGTCGTGAAGGTCTGCACGCCGAAGTACGACACCGTCCCATAGTCGGCGAGCGTCTCCATCAGCGCCAGGGCCGAGCCGGCGGCGATGGCCGGGCGTGCCATCGGCAGCGACACGCGCAGGAAGCTGCGCCACGGCGTCAGACCCAGGGCCCGGCCGGCATCGAGCAGGGCCGCGCCGCGCTCGAGGAAGGCGATCCGAACGAGCAGGTACACGTACGGGTAGAGCACGCACGACAGCATGACGACCGCGCCGCCGACGCTGCGCACGTCCGGGAACCAGTAGTCGCCGCGGCGCCAGCCCATGAGCTCGCGCAGCGAGGTCTGCAGCGGCCCGGCGAACTGCAGCACGTCGGCGTAGGTGTAGGCCATGACGTAGGCCGGCATCGCCAGCGGCAGGACCAGCGCCCACTCGAAGCTGCGCCGCAGCGGGAAGTCGAGGTGCGTCACCAGCCAGGCGCTGCCGACGCCGAGCATGACGCTGCCGATGCCGACGCCGACGCAGAGCGCGACCGTGGCGACGATGTAGTCGGGCAGGACGGTCGCCGCGAGGTGCGACCAGGTGCCGCCGGTTCCTGTCGAGAAGACATTCGCGCCGACCGAGAGAATCGGCACGGCGACGAGCGCGGCGGCGAGCATCGTGATGAGCGCGAGCGCGACGCGCAGCATGTCGGCAGTGTAAGGTCGGCGCCATGGCCGACGTCTCCGCCGTGACCACCGCCTCCCCCGTCGACGCGCCCGCCCGGCCCTTCCTGCCGGTGCTCGGCCTCCTCGGCGTCGGTCATCGCTACGGCAGGGTGAGCACCTTCGCCGACCTCGACCTCGCGCTCGCCAGCGGCGAAGTCTGCTGCCTGCTCGGGCCCTCGGGCTGCGGCAAGACGACGGCCCTGCGCTGCATCGCCGGCTTCGAGCGCATCAGCTCGGGCAGCATCTCGATCGACGGCAGCCTGGTCAGCCGCGCCGATGGCCGCCACGTGCCGCCCGAGCGGCGCCGCATCGGCATGGTGTTCCAGGACCTGGCCCTGTTCCCGCACCTGAGCGTCGCCCGCAACGTCGCCTTCGGCATCGCCGATCGCGGCCGCGCCGGCAAGCGCGTTGCCGAGATGCTGGCCGCGGTCGGCCTCGAATGGGCCGCCGACCGGCTGCCGCACGAGCTCTCCGGTGGCCAGCAGCAGCGCGTCGCCCTGGCCCGCGCTCTGGCGCCGGCGCCGAGGCTGCTCCTCCTCGACGAGCCGTTCTCCAGCCTCGATGCCGGCCTGCGCGAGGGGCTCGCCACCGACGTGCGCGCCATCCTCAAGGCGGCCGGCACGACGGCCGTATTCGTCACCCACGACCAGAACGAGGCCTTCGCGCTGGCCGACCGGATCGCGGTGATGAACGAAGGCCGGATCCAGCAGATCGACTCCGCCTACAACCTCTACCACCGCCCCTCGAACCGCTTCGTCGCCGACTTCATCGGCCAGGGCGTGCTCGTCGACGCGACGGTGCTGGCGCCGCGCCGGCTCGGCCTCGAGATCGCGGCGGTCGACTGCGGCGAGCCGATCCGCCTGGCCGGCAGCGGCACGCCGTGCACGCCGGGCGACCACGTCGACGTGCTGCTGCGGCCCGACGACGTGATCCACGACGACACCAGTCCGGTCAAGGCGATGGTCCGGGCCAAGGCCTTTCGCGGCGCCGAGATCCTCTACACGCTGCAGCTGGCGAGCGGCGCGACCGTGCTGGCGATGGTGCCCTCGCACCACAACCACAGCATCGACGAGCCCATCGGCATCCGCCTCGAGCTCGACCACGTGATCGCCTTCGAGCCGCTTCAGCCGCGCCTGGCCCCGGAAGAGCGGGCGGCGGTCGGCGCGCGCTGAGCGCCGCCTTCGCGGCGACCGCAGGGACCACGGCGATCAGGCCTTAGCGTCTGCGACGCGGGGCAGCGACAGCGTCGCGATCGCGCCTCCCGCCGGCGCGTTCTTCAGCGTGATGCGGCCACGGTGCAGCTCGGCGATCTCGCGGACGAACGACAGGCCGAGGCCGGTGCTCTTCTTGGCCGTGGCCGGCCGGGCCAGCGAATAGAACTTCTCGAACACCTTGCCCTCGGCGAACTCCGGGATGCCCGGGCCCTGGTCGGTGACGACGACGTCGCAGCTGCGGCCGCGACCGACGATGGCGATCGTCACCCGGCCGCCGGCGGGCGAGAAGTCGAGGGCGTTGTCGACCAGGTTGGCGACCGCGCGCTGGAGCAGGAAGGCGTCGCCTTCGACCACCGGGTGAGAGTCGCCCGGCTCGACGACCAGGTCCAGCCCGCGCGCCTCGGCCGTCGCCGCGGCGCCGGCGGCGACATCGCTCAGCACCGAACGCAAGGGCACCGGCACCGCCTGGTCCAGGCTCTTCCTCGACTCGAGCGCGGTCAGCTCCATCATCCGGTCGACGAGCTCCTGGATCCGCTGCGTCTCGCGCGCGATGTTGGCGAGGAAGCGGGTCCGGTCGGCGTCGCCCATCGGCTCCTGCAGCAGCTCGGCGGCGCCGCGGATCGCCGACAGCGGCCCCTTGACCTCGTGCGTCATCGTCTGCACGTAGTCGGCGACGTAGTTGCGGCCGGCCAGCGCGTCGCGCATCTCGTCGTAGGCGGCGCCGAGGGCGCCGACCGCACGCCGGCCGAGCCGCGGCAGCGAGAAGCTGCGCTGCTCGCGCACGTAGCGCACGTAGTCGGCGATGAGGCCGAACGGCCGCACCAGCCACACCGACAGGATCACGACCAGCAGCAGCACCGCGACCACCGACGTGGCGCCGAGCTGCAGCGTCTTCTGCCGCGCCGCCTCGACGAACTGGCCGAAGCTCTGCACCGGCTTGCCCACGCTGACGACGCCGATGAGCTCGCTGCCGCCGGCGACCGAGAGGTCGCGGATCGGCGCGGCGACGTACATCACGGCGCTCTGCGGGTCGCTCTCGACGTCCCGCGTCGTCCGCGCGCCGTACTGGCCGCGCAGGGCCCGGAACACGTCGTGCCAGCGCGAGTGGTCGGCGCCGAGCTCGGCCGAGCGGGAGTCGAAGACGACGATGCCCTGGCGGTCGACGACGGTCATGCGCAGCTCGACCCGGGTCTTCTCGACGCCGTAGATGTCGGCGCTGAAGCGGCGCGACTGCAGCGAGCGGAACACCGGCGCGAGCGCGTCGACGCGCAGCGTGCCGTCGGCCGAGGCCTGCTCGATCAGCGAGGCCATCAGCTGCGCCGTGTCGACCAGCGAGTCCTCGGCCGACTCGCGGTAGCGCGGGTCGATGTCGCCGAGCTGGCGGTACATGAGGAAGGCGACACCGAGCGCGTACGCGACCAGGATGCCGATGAAGATGCGCGTGCGTTTCGTCAAGCGTGCCCCCACGCCGACCGCCGACGATTCACGACGGCGACGAAGGCAGGTCCTCGGCCAGGGCGTAGCCGCTGCCGCGCAGGGTGCGGATCGGCTCCTGCAGCGGCGCGATCGCCTTCATCTTGGCGCGCACGGTCTTGACGTGGGCGTCCACCGTGCGGTCCATGCTCTGGGTGTCGTTGCCCCAGACGCGCTCGAGCAGGGCGTCGCGCGAGAAGACGTGGCCGGGCCGCGACGCCAGCGTCTTCAGCAGGCCGAACTCGTAGCGCGACAGCTCCAGCGGCCGGCCGTAGTAGCGGATTCGCATGCGCCCTTCGTCGACCTCCACCGGCGATGCCGTGGCGGCGGGGGCGCGCTGCGTCGCCGGATCCGGCCCTGCCGCGGGCGGCGCGGTGGCCGGCAGCGCGCCGCGGCCGCTGCGGCGCAGGACGCCGCGCACGCGCGCGACCAGCTCGCGCGGCGAGAACGGCTTGGCCACGTAGTCGTCGGCGCCGAGCTCGAGGCCGACGACGCGGTCGATCTCGTCGCTGCGCGCGGTCAGGAAGACGACCGGCACGTCGCTCATCGCGCGCAGGCGCTTGAAGATCTCGAAGCCGCTCGCATCGGGCAGGCCGACATCCAGGATCACCAGCGCGGGCGGATCGGCTCGGGCGTGCGCCAGGGCCGCCTCGCCCGTGGCGCACCAGGCCGGCTCGAAGCCGTCGGTGCGCAGCGCGTACTGAAGGGTGTCGGCAATGCCCGGCTCGTCCTCGACGATCAGGACCTTGGGTCTCATTCGGTCGGCAGGAAGCCTTCGATGGACAGGTATCTCTCGCCGGTGTCGTAGTTGAAGCCCAGGACGGTCGTGCCCGGGGGGATCTCGGGCAGCTTTTGGGCGATCGCCGCCAGCGTCGCACCCGACGAGATGCCGACCAGCAGGCCTTCCTCGCGCGCCGAGCGCCGCGCCATCTCGCGCGCCGCCTCGGCCTCGACCTGGATCACGCCGTCGAGCAGGTCGGCGTGCAGGGTCTTCGGGATGAAGCCGGCGCCGATGCCCTGGATCGGGTGCGGGCTCGGCTTGCCGCCGCTGATCACGGGCGACGCGCTGGGCTCGACCGCATAGACCTTCAGCTTCGGCCACATCTTCTTCAGCACCTGGGCGCAGCCGGTGATGTGGCCGCCGGTCCCGACGCCGGTGATCAGCGCCTCGATCCCGCTCGGGAAGTCGGCGGCGATCTCCTCGGCGGTCGTGCGCACGTGGATGTCGATGTTGGCCGGGTTGTCGAACTGCTGCGGCATCCAGGCGCCCGGCGTGGCGGCGACGATCTCCTGCGCCCTGGCGATCGAGCCGTTCATTCCCTTCTCCCGCGGGGTGAGGACGAAGGTCGCGCCGTAGGCCAGCATCAGGCGGCGCCGCTCGACGCTCATGCTGTCGGGCATCACGAGCACCAGCTTGTAGCCCTTGACGGCGGCGACCATCGCCAGGCCGACGCCGGTGTTGCCCGAGGTCGGCTCGACGATCGTCGCGCCCGGCTTCAGCGCGCCCGAGGCCTCCGCCGATTCGACCATCGCCACGGCGATCCGGTCCTTGATCGAGCCGCCCGGGTTGGCCCGCTCGCTCTTGACGTAGACGTTGTGGGTCTTGCCGAACAGCCGGTTGATGCGGATGTGCGGCGTGTTGCCGATCGTGTTCAGAACGTCGTTGGCGAGCATCGAGGGACTCCGCTGCGGGGATCCCGCGCCGCGATTATCGGCTGCGCCCGACGACAATCGGGGCATGCCCGCACCGCTTCGCAACGACACCTTCCTGCGTGCCTGCCTGTCGCAGGCGACCTCCTACACCCCCGTCTGGCTGATGCGCCAGGCCGGCCGCTACCTGCCCGAGTACAAGGCGACCCGGGCCCGCGCCGGCAGCTTCATGGGCCTGGCGACGAACCCGGGCTACGCCACCGAGGTGACCCTGCAGCCGCTCGAGCGCTTCCGCCTCGACGCCGCGATCCTGTTCAGCGACATCCTCACCGTTCCCGACGCGATGGGCCTGGGCCTCGGCTTCGCCGAAGGCGAAGGTCCGCGCTTCGAGCGGCCGGTGCGCGACGAGGCGGCGGTCGCCGCGCTCGCCGTGCCCGACATGGCGAAGCTGCGCTACGTGTTCGACGCGGTGGCCTCGATCCGGCGCGCTCTCGACGGCCGGGTGCCCCTGATCGGCTTCGCGGGCAGCCCGTGGACCCTCGCCTGCTACATGGTCGAAGGCGCGGGCTCCTCCGACTACCGCCTCGTCAAGACCATGCTGTACGCGCGCCCGGACCTGCTGCACCGGATCCTCGAGGTCAACGCCGACGCCGTCGCGCTCTACCTCAACGCCCAGATCGACGCCGGGGCCCAGGCGGTGATGCTGTTCGACAGCTGGGGCGGCGTCCTCGCCGACCGCGCCTTCCAGGCCTTCAGCCTGGCCTACCTCGGGCGCGTGCTCGGGCGCCTGCAGCGCGAGGCCGAGGGCCGCCGCGTGCCGCACATCGTCTTCACCAAGGGCGGCGCGCCGTGGCTGGAGTCGATCGCGGCGCTCGGCGCCGACGTCGTCGGCGTCGACTGGACCGTCGACCTGGGCCAGGCCCGGCGCCGCGTGGGCGCGGGGATCGCGCTGCAGGGCAACGTCGATCCGAACGTCCTCTTCGCCGGGCCGGTGGCGATCCGCGCCGAAGTGGCCGCCGCGCTGGCCAGCTTCGGGCCGCTGGGCGCCGGCACGCCGGCCAACGGCCACGTCTTCAACCTCGGCCACGGCATCAGCCAGCACACCCCGCCGGAGGCGGTCGCCCGCCTCGTCGAAGCCGTCCACGAGCTGTCCCCGGCGTACCACGAACGCGGCCAGGCGTGACGAAAGTCACGCTTGAAAATCTCGCGCAGTTTTCCGCGTGAGTGAGTGCTCAGGGGTTGACTTATCCCCACTTCGCTGATCCGTCACAAATTCAGCACGGACTGCTGCGGCGCATCAGGACGATTTCGGGCGACGCACGTAAGTTGTTGATTTCATTGAGTGCTGCTCCCTGCCGCGAAAGCGGGCAAGGTGTCCGCAAGGCATACGCAGCAAGCCTTTGCGGGCGGCGCGGAGGGTTTACCCACAAAGTTTTCCACAGGAGCGGTGGAGAATCACGAAAGCGAGCCCAAATCATAAACTTAGGCGTTCTTTCTGAACTTCGGCTGAGGTCCTGGTGAGGCCGGGTGAAGGGGTCGCGGCCGGACCGGAGATGCCGGTCCGGGTGGCCATCGACGCGCCGCGCCATGCCGGCCTCGACGACACGCTGACTTACCTGAGTCAGCGCCCGCTCGCCCCGGGGACGCTGGTGCGCGTCCCGTTCGGGCGGCGCGAGGTTGCCGGCCTGGTCTGGGACGGCAGTGCGGCGGTCGCGCCGGAGCTCGAACTGCGCGCCATCGTCGACGCCTGCGAGGGTTTGCCGCCGGTTTCGGCGCAGTGGCGCGCGCTCGTCGCCTTCGCCGCCGCCTACTACCAGCGCAGCGTCGGCGAACTCGCCCTCGCCGTGCTGCCGCCGGAGCTGCGCCGGCTCGGCAGCGCGGACGTCGCCGACCGCACCCGCCGTTTACACAAGAACCTTCTCGCCCCGGCCGCAGCGGCCGTGCCGGCCGCGGCGCGGCCGATCCTGAACCGGGACCAGGCGGCGGCCATCGATGCCATCGCCGCGGCCGCGGCCCGGTCCGCGCCCGGGACGATCCTGCTGCACGGCGTGACGGGGAGCGGCAAGACCGAGGTCTACCTGCAGGCTGCCGAAGCCGTGCTGTCGGCCGGCCGGCAGGCGCTGGTCCTGGTGCCCGAGATCAACCTGACGCCGCAGCTCGTGACGCGCTTCAGCGCCCGCTTCGCCGGCCGTCACATCGTCGCCCTGCACAGCGGCCTGACGCCGGCGCAGCGGCTGCGCAGCTGGCTCGCCGCCCACCTCGGCCTGGCCGACCTCGTCCTCGGCACCCGGCTCGCGGTGTTCGCGTCGCTGCCGAGGCTCGGCCTCGTCGTCGTCGACGAGGAGCACGACCCTTCGTACAAGCAGCAGGAAGGCGCCCGCTACTCGGCGCGCGACCTCGCCGTCTGGCGCGGATTCAGCGAGTCGGTGCCGGTGCTGCTCGGCTCGGCCACGCCGTCGCTCGAGAGCTGGCAGCGTGCCCGCAGCGGCCGCTATCTCCGCCTCGACCTGCCGGAGCGGATCGGCAACGCCGCCTGGCCGCGGCTGCGCCTGGTCGACATGGGCCGCCTGCCGCGCGCCACCGAAGGGCTGCGCAGCGCGCCGGCGCACGGCACGCCGCCCGCCTTGGCGCCGCAGCTGGTAGCGGCGCTGCGCGAGCGCGTCGGCCGCGGCGAGCAGAGCCTGCTGTTCCTGAACCGGCGTGGCTACGCACCGGTGCTGCAGTGCGGCGAGTGCGCCTGGATGAGCGCCTGCCCGCACTGCAGCGCCTGGCGCGTCTTCCACAAGCTCGACCGCACCCTGCGCTGCCACCACTGCGGTCTCGGTGAGAGGGTGCCGCGTGCCTGCCCCGACTGCGGCAACCCCGACATCGCCCCGGTCGGCCGCGGCACCGAGCGGCTCGAGGAACAGCTCGGCGTCCTGCTGCCCGAGGCACGCATCTCCCGCATCGACGCCGACAGCACGCGGCGCAAGGGCTCGCTCGAGGCCCAGCTCGGCGCCGTCCACGCCGGCGAGGTCGACATCCTGGTCGGCACGCAGATGGTCGCCAAGGGCCACGACTTCCGGCGCATCAGCCTCGTCGCGGCCGTCAACCCGGACACCTCCCTCTTCAGCAGCGACTTCCGCGCGCCGGAGCGCCTGTTCGCGCTGCTGATGCAGGCCGCCGGCCGGGCCGGCCGCGACGCCGCGGCAGCCACGCCCAGCGAGATGTGGATCCAGACCTGGCACCCGACGCACCCGCTCTACCAGGCGCTCGGCCGGCACGACCACGCCGCCTTCGCCGCCTCGCAGCTGAATGAGCGCGAGACCGCCGGCCTGCCCCCGTTCTCGCACCTGGCCCTGCTCCGCGCCGAGGCGAAGACGGCGGCCGCGGCGCAGGGCTTCCTCGCCGCTGCTGACGCCCTCGCTCGAACGCTGCCGGAAGCCGCCGAGGTGATGATCTACGCGCCGGTGCCCGTCAGCGTGGCCCGCGTCGCCGACGTCGAGCGGATGCAGATGCTGGTCGAGTCGGCGTCGCGGCAGCACCTGCAGGCGATGCTGCGCGCCTGGCTGCCGCAGCTCGACCTCCTGCGCGCCGAGCGAAGCGGCGCCGAGCAGCGGATCCTGCGCTGGGCCGTCGACGTCGACCCGCTGACGATCTAGCAGCGGGCCTCACGACGGGCGGCGCGGCCGGCGCGGCGGCCCGGGCGGCCGGGCCGCGGCGGGCCGGCCGGCGACGTCGGCGAGGAGGAGGGTGGCGCGGACCAGGCCCTCGACAGCGTCGGCCAGGTCGGCAACCGGCTCGCCGGCCTCGATCGCGCCATGCATGGCGTCGCCGGGCTCGAGGTCGTCCGGGTCTAGGTGCCGGTACAGGAGCGCGAGCGGCTCCAGCAGCTCCGCATCGGCCGCCTGCGCGGCGGCCGGGAAGGTCTCGAAGGCGGTGGCGAAGCCGGCGACCCAGGGATAGACGGCGGCACGCACCGCTGCCGCGTCGACCGTGCCTGGGTCGCCCTCGCGTTCCCCCTCGGGCAGCCCCTCGTGCTCCGCATCGGCCTCGTCGGCTTCGACCTCGAAGACCCATGGATCGAACCAGCGCCGCGCGGCAATCGCCGCGTCGAGCTCGGCGTGGCGGCGCAGGACGAGGGCGTGCAGCGGGGCGGCGTCGAAGCCGGCGGGCAGCGGGCGGCCCTCGATGTCGGTGACGAAAGGCAGCCAGCGCGATGCGGCCAGCGGCGTCGGCCGGACCAGGACGGCGCACAGGAAGCCGTCGACCATGCTCGCATCGAGCGGCTCGAACGGCGGCGGCACCGCCTCGAGGCGCGCCTGCAGTTCGTCGATCTCGCTTTGGTCGAGCGGCCGGCCGACGGCGCGCGTGGACGCGGCAGGCGGCGCGCGGCGCGGCGGCGGATGCGATCGGGAAGGCATGGCCCGATTCTGGGCGCGGGGCCGAGCCGGCACCCGGATTCAGCCGAGGAAGGCGCGGATCGATTCCTGCAGCACGGCGGTCGGCGCGGCCGCAACGCCGCTGGCGCTGCGGTGGCCTTCGTCCCCCGGCAGCTCGATGAAACGCGCTCCGGGGATGGCGGCGGCCAGGTCCCTGGCCTCGTCGACAGGGTTGTACAGATCCAGCGACGGGGCCAGGACGAGCACCTCGGCGACGATGCCGGCGGTGCGCCCGACGTCGTGGTCGTCGTAGGCCCGCGTCTGGCAGGCCCAGTCGAAGGGATCGGGGCCTTCGCTGCAGGCCGTCGCCTCGGCCTCGGCCAGCCACTCGAGCAGGGCTTCGCGGGTGGCGAACGACTCGACGGCGCGCGGCGTGCGCGGCATGACGAGCTGGGCGAGCGGCAGCCACAGGCGCATTGCCTCGGCGCGCGGTCGCGGCACGGTGCAGGCGGCGTCGGCGAACAAGGCCCGGCGCGACATCTCGTTGACGAGCTGCGACCAGCGCGCGGTGCGCGCCATCGGCGTCATGGCGACGACCTTGTCCATCCGCTCGGGATGGCTCACCGCCCACTGCAGCGCCTGCATGCCGCCCATCGACGCGCCGCCGACGGCCGCCAGGCGGCCGATGCCGAGGCCGTCGAGCAGGCGGCGCTGCGACTCGATCATGTCGCGGAGGGCGATGCGCGGGAAGGCGGCACCGCCCTGCGCGACGCTGTTCGACGGCGACGATGAGAGGCCGTTGCCGAGCGCGTCGACGACGACGATGGTGCGCCGCGCCGGGTCGAAGGCGCGGCCTTCGCCGATGAGGAAGTCGAGCCGGTGGTGGGTGCTGCCGATGGCCGTCGTCAGCAGGACCGGTGCCTCGTGCAGCCGCGCCTCGTCGCCGTGCACGACGTAGGTGAGGAATGCGTCGCGCAGGGTCTCGCCCGATTCGAGCGGCACGTCGCCGAGCTCGAAGCGGCGGTGCGGCCGGTCGATCCAGCCGGCCTGCAGCGACGGGTGGCCGGCCATGCGGCTCAGTCGAAGACGACGACGGTGCGCACGCCCTCGCCGCGGCGCATGGCGTCGAAGCCCTCGTTGATGCGCGCCAGCGGCAGGCGCTGCGTGACGAGGGCGTCGAGCTCGAGCTTGCCCTCGAGGTAGAGCTGCGCCAGCCACGGGAAATCGAGGCGCGGCCGGGCCCCTCCGTAGCTCGAGCGGACGATGCGCTTTTCGCCCATCAGCGAGCCGAAGCGCAGGCTGACCTTCTTCTGCACGTCGGTCTTGCCGAGGACGACGAGGTGGCCGCCGGGCCGCGTCACCTCGAGGCCCAGCTGCAGCGTCGCTTCCGCGCCGGCGGCCTCGAAGACGTAGTCGGCGCCGCGGCCCCGCGTCAGCATCTTCACCGCATCGATCGTGGCTTCGTCGCTGGCCAGCGCGTGCGTCGCGCCGAAGCGCTCGGCCATCGCCCGCCTGGCCGGGTCGCGGTCGATCGCGATCACCGTCGCCGCCTGCATCAGCACCGCCGCCTGGACCGCGTTCAGGCCGACGGCGCCGCAGCCGACGACGACGACGTGGCTGCCCGGGGCCACCTTCGCCAGCCGGCAGACGGCGCCGACGCCGGTCATCACGCCGCAGCCGATCAGGCAGGCGCGGTCGAAGGGGATCTCCTTCGGCACGGCGATCGCACCCGACTCCGGGACGACCGAATACGCCGCGTGCGAGGACACGACCGAGAAGTGGTTCAGCGTCGCACCGCGCCAGGACAGGCGCGACGCGCCGTCGAGCATGCGCCCCTGCGGCTGGTGCCGGGTGAACGGCTCGCAGAGGATCGGCAGGTCGCGCTCGCAGTAGAAGCAGTGGCCGCAGTGCGGGTTCCACGAGGCGACGACGTGGTCGCCCGGCGCCACCTGCGTCACCGCCGAGCCGACCGCCTCGACGACGCCCGCGCCTTCGTGGCCGAGCACGATCGGCAGCGGGTAGGCGAGGCTGCCCTCGATCACCTCGAGGTCGGTGTGGCAGAGGCCGCTGGCGCGGTTGCGGATCAGCACGTCGGTCGGCGCGAGATCGCCGAGCGTGGCCTCGCCGATCACGAGCGGCGCGCCGATCTTCTCGAGGATGGCGGCGGCGAAACGGCTCACGTCGTCGCCCTCACTTGCCGTACATCAGGTTCGGCAGCCAGGTCGAGAGCTGCGGGAACAGCGTCAGGAGCAGCAGCACGCCCATCAGCGCGCCCAGGAAAGGCATGACCTCGACGGCGTACTTGTTCATCGGCACCTTCAGCACCTGCGAGCTGATGAACATCATCTGCCCGACCGGTGGCGTGACGCCGGCGATCGTCAGGTTGGTGACGAGGACGATGCCGAAATGGACCGGGTCGATCCCCATCTTCAGGATCACCGGGATGAGGATCGGCGTCAGGATGATCAGCGCCGAGGTGCCTTCGATCGCCGTGCCCAGGACGATGAGCATGACGTTGAGCAGGAGCAGCAGCGCCGTCGGGTCGGTGGTGAGCGTCACCAGCCAGCCCGCCAGCTGCGGCGGCAGGCGCTCCCAGGCGAGGTAGAAGCCGAACGCGCTCGCGGCGCAGATCATCAGCATCACCGAGGCGGTGTCGAGCACCGTCTCGCGCAGGATGCGTGGCAGGTCGCGCGGATGCAGGCTGCGGTAGGCGAAGAAGGCGACCGCCAGCGCATACAGCACGGTGATGGCGCCGGCCTCCGTCGGCGTGAAGAAGCCGTAGCGCAGGCCGACGATGATGAAGATCGGGATCGACAGCGCCCACAGGGCGTCGACGAAGGCACGCCCGAGCGGCGCCATGCCGGCGAACTCGCGCCGCAGCGGCAGGTAGCCGCGCCGGCGGGCGATGAACCAGGTCGTGACCATCAGCGCGCCGCCGAGCAGGAGGCCGGGGATGATGCCGGCGATGAACAGGCGCCCGACCGAGGTGTCCGAGATGTAGCCGTACAGGATCAGGCCGATCGACGGCGGGATGAGGGCGGTGATGATCGCCGAGCACGAGGTGATGACGGCGGCGAACGCCGGCGAGTAGCCGGCCTTGGTCATCTCCGGGCCGAGCGTCTTCGACAGCATCGCCGCGTCGGCGCTCGAAGACGCGGTCAGGCCGCCGAGCAGGATGGCCAGCACCGTGCACATCTGCGCCAGGGCGCCGGTGAGGTGGCCGGCGAGCGCGTCGGCCAGGCCGAGCAGCTTCCGCGTGATCCCGGCCGCGTTCATGATCGCGCCGGCGAGGACGAAGAAGGGAACCGCCAGCAGCGGGTACGAATCGGTCGCCGTCACCATCTTCTGCACGAAGATGTTGAGCGGGATCGAGCCGTCGAGGAGGAAGAAGGCGAGCGACGCAAGGGCGATGGCGAAGGCGATCGGCGTGTTGATCGCGAACAGCACGCACATCAGGATCGCCGGGATCCAGTCCTCGATCACGTCGGCGCCTCCACCGTCCGGCCGCGCAGCACGTACTGCACGTAGCGCACGAACATGAGCGCGAACGCCACCGCGACCGGGCCGTAGAGCACCGTCATCGGCGCGCGCAGCACCGGCGACGGGTTGCCCCACGCGTCGATGGCGAAGCGCGTCCCGAACACCGCCATGAAGGCGAAGAAGGCGAGCAGCAGCCCGTGGTTGGTCCAGACCAGGGCGACGCGCAGCGGCGTCGGCAGGCGGCCGAGCGGCACGTCGACGGCCGGGTGCATGCGGTACTTGATGCAGGCGACCGCGCCGAGGAAGACGACCCAGGCGAAGCCGATCGTCGACACCTCGCCGGCCCAGGCCGCCGGCTGCGCCGTGATGTAGCGCGTGATCACGCCCCAGCCGGTCGCCAGCACGACGACGACGAGGGCCGCCGAGGCGACGATCTCCTCGGCGTGGTCCAGCCACCAGCGCAGGCCGAGCCGGCCGGGCGGCGGCGCGCGGCCCTCGGCGGGCATCGCGTCCAGGCTCAGCGCTGGACGATCTTCGTGACCTGCGCGTGCAGGCCCGGCGTCCACTTCGGGAACGCGCTGTACACGCCGGTGGTCGCCTTCTGGAAGGCCGGCAGGTCGACGTCGCTGATGAAGGTGACGCCGGCCGCCTTGAACTTGTTCATGTAGTCCTGGTGCTGGTCGAGCGTCAGCTTGGTCATGTAGTCGCCGGCCTTCTTGCCTTCCTCGAGCAGCACCTGCTGCACGTCGGCCGGCAGCTTGGCGAAGTAGCCGGCGTTGATCGGCCACATGACGAACGCGGTGAAATGGCCGGTCAGCGAGATGAACTTGCGCTGCTCGTGCAGCTTCACGCCCCACAGCGACCCCAGCGGCGCCTCGGCAGCCTGGACCACGTTCTGCTGCAGCGCGTTGTAGACCTCGGCCCACTGCACCGTCGTCGGGCGCGCCCCCATGGCCTTGAAGGTCTCGATCCACATCGTGTTCGGCGGCACGCGCACGGTCATGCCGGCGGCGTCCTCGGGCTTTCGGATCGGCTTGTCGGCGATCATGTGGCGCTGGCCGAAGAATCCGTTGGCCATGATCAGCTTGAAGCCGGCCTGCTGCAGCTTCTGCTCGACCGACTTGTACCAGTCGGAGGCGAGCAGCTTCTCGTAGTCCTTCGGGTCCTTGATCAGGTACGGCCCGTTGAGCACGCCGATGTCGGGCACGAAGTCGGAGAGGTAGCCGGGGTCGGTGATGTTCATCACGTTCGCGCCCTGGCGGATCATCTCGTTGACTTCCTTGCCCGGGCCGAGCTGCTCGCCCGGGAACACCTGGACCTGGACCCGGTTGTTGGTGCGCGCGGCGACGTTCTTGGCGAAGTACTCGGCGGCCTGGTGCGCCGGTTCGGTGGCCGAGAGCGAATGCGCGAAGCGGATCTTGATCTCCTGCGCCGAGGCGAGGGTCGAGGCGACGAGCGCGGCGAGCGCGAGGCCGGCCTTCAAGGTCTTCATGGGGTGGTCTCCTGGAGGTTCGGGTTGAGCTTGCCGCGCGCCTGGGCGCCGGCGTAGAGGATGCGCAGCTGCCGGTCGATGACGGCGCCGTGGCGGGCCACCGCGTCGGGATGCAGGTCGGCCTCGGGCGACCGCTCGGCCTCGAAGTGGGCGAAGGTGTCGCGGCCGCGGACGAGGAGCGCGCTGTCGCGGATCGGCGAGAGCTGGCGCACGTGCGTCGGCACGTAGCGGATGGCGAAGCCGATGCGCGGCTCAGACGACCGGTTCGGCTCGGAGCCGTGGAAGAGGAGCACGTGATGCAGCGACATCTGGCCCGGCTGCAGCTCGACGTCGACCACTGTGGCCGGATCGACCTTCACCGCGATCTCCTGGCCGCGCGAGAGCAGGTTGGCGTCGTCGAAGCGGTCTTCGTGCGCCACCTGGGCACGGTGCGTTCCGGGCACCACCTGCATGCAGCCCGATTCGCGCGTGCTCGGCGTCAGCGCGACCCAGGCGGTGACGACGTCGGGCGACGACAGGCCCCAGTAGGTTGCGTCCTGGTGCCAGCTCACGTACGCGGCGTCGCCGGCGGGCTTGGCGAAGAACTGCGCGCCCCAGCAGAGCAGGTCCGGCCCGAGCAGCGACTCGACCGGGTCGAGGATGCGTGCATCGCGGACCAGCGCGTCGAGCCAGGTGAAGAGAAGGTGCGGCTTCTGGTTGTTGCGGCCCTTGATGAAGTCGGCCTTCGCCTCGTAGCGGCTGCGCAGCGCGCCGGCCTCCTCGGCCGACAGCGCCGGCAGCGGATGCAGGATGCCCCGCTCGCCGAACGAGGCGACCTGGCCGGGAGACAAGCGGGTCGAAAGGTCCATCGTGCCGGGCCCGGTGCCCGGACCTTTCTTCATTGATGAAATCCAGTTTCGCATGTAAAACGCGTGGATGCGCCCTCTCGTTTCCCCTAGGCCGGCCGCAGCACGCAGCCCGGCCGGCGAGCCGGCCACGGCGAACGGCGACGCGGCCTACACCGCGCCGGCCCTGGAGAAGGGCCTCGACGTCCTCGAGCTGCTCGCCGGCGAGGCCGACGGGCTGTCGCAGGCGGCCATCGCCCAGCGGCTGTCGCGCTCCACGCCCGAGCTGTTCCGAATGGTCAGCGTGCTCGAGCGGCGCGGCTACGTGACCCGGCAGGCGGACGGCTCCTACCGCCTCTCGCTGCGCCTGTTCGAGCTCGCCCACCGGCATCCGCCGCTGAAGCGGCTGCTCAGCGTCGCCCTGCCGGCGATGCAGGAGCTGGCGCAGCAGAGCCGGCAGTCGGCGCACCTCGTCATTCACTTCTCGCGCCGGATCCTCGTCGTCGCTCAGGTCGAGAGCCCGGAGCCGATGGGCTTCTCGGTGCGCCTCGGCGCCCACTTCCCGTTCCGCCCGGACCGCGCCTCGTCGCGCGTCCTGTCCGCCTTCCAGGCCCCGGCGATTCAGGAGGAGCTGATCGCGGAGCTGCTGGCCAGCGGAGCGCGCCGTGCATCGGCGGCCAGGGTGCGCGCCGGGCTGGCCGAGATCGCCCGCGCCGGCATCTACGTCGCGCCGAGCGACACGACGACCGGCGTCACCGATCTCTGCGCGCCGGTGTTCGACCACAGCGACGGGGCCGTCGCCGCCCTGACCGTTCCGTACCTCCGGCAGCGCGACGTCAAGGTGTCGCTGGCGACCGCCCGCCAGGCGCTGCTGG
>NZ_JANODC010000476.1:0-2908 GCF_031412495.1 Rhizobacter sp.
GCGTGGCCGCGTTCGTGTGGTCGTCGCGAACGCCGGCCCCGGCCGCGGCGCAGCCGACCGTGCCGCCGGCCGTGGCCGCGCCGGCCGTCTCGACGCAGCAGGCACCCGGGGCCGCCGAGCCGAAAGTTGCCGCGCCCGTGCAGGAGACGCAGGCGCCGGTGCAGGAGGCACGGCCCCCGCTGGCAGAGGCCCGGCCACCTGTCCCCGAGCCGGGCACTGCCGCGGTCGCGACGCCGTCGACGGAGCCGAGAGTGGCGACACCGCGCAAGGCGCCGGTGCAGAAGCCGCCGCCGGCCGAACCCCGCGCGACCGAACCGCGTGCCGAGCCGCGTGCCGAGCCGAGGAGCGGCAGCGCCGACCGCGATGCCGAGTGCGGGCGCCTGTTCGCGCGGCTGTCGATCGGCGAGAACAACCAGGAGCTCATCGATCGCGTGAAGGCCTTGCGCTGTCGCTGAAGCCGCAGCCGAAAGTCAATTGACTCTCCTCGTGGCGGAGAAAACACTCCGGTCGGGGCCCATTCAAGAGCCACGCGAAACAAGCCGGCCACGGGCCGGGACGGGAGAGGCGATGGCAGGGGGTTATTCGACGATCGCTCGGGCGCTGCGCACCTTCGCCGCCGGCGCCGCGTGTGCGGTGGTCCTGGCGTCCTGCGGCGGCGGTGCCTCGACGGGCAGCGAGCGCACCAGCGGCATCAACAAGACCTACCTGAGCGTCGAGGCCAGCGATGCGGACGGCGACGCGCTCCACTACCAGTGGCGCGTCACCAGCGGCAGCATCGAGAACCGCGACGCAAAGGAGACCGTGTGGACCTTGCCCGAAGGCCCGGGCCTGCACTTCGCGTATGTCACGATCTCCGACGGCAAGGGGGGCTGGACCGAGCAGCAGTACGCGGTGGCCTCCGACCCCCTCGGCGAGCTCACGCCTCCGCGTGCCGCGGTGAACCATGTCGAGCCGGCCGTGGTCGACGTCGAGGGGACGCAGTCGCGCCTGCGCTTCTCGGCCACCAGCGCCACGCTCTTCGCGCCGCCGCAGGGCGGCACCGCGCTGCCCCGCATCGTCTACCTCCCCGACGTGCAGGTGCAGGTCGTCGTGCAGGCCACCGGCAGCGTCGTCTTCGCCGGCCGGACCGACGCCCGCGGCGAGCTCGACCTGCCGAAGCTGCAGGCCGGCACCGTCTACGACGTGCGCTGCGCCACGGGCGAAGGTGCGGCGCTGGCTCTCTGCGACACCTTCACCCAAGGCACCCAGGCAGGCGTGCGCGTCGTCCTGCCCGCGCTCGGACCCGCGCGCAACCTGCGCCTGCACGGCCACGTCGCCCTGGCCGACGGCAGCGTCTGCGGCAACGACAACGCCTACTTCGACATCCACACCGCGGCGACGGTGCAGCTTGAGCAGGCGGACGGCGCGGCCCTCGGCGGGCCGGTCCGCGTCAACCGTTTCGGCGACTACGCGCTCGACGCCGCCGTCCCGGTCCGCGCCGCGCTCAAGCTGAGGGTCCGGTGCGAGGGCTCGAGCACGACGCTCGACGTGCCCGCGTCGCCCGACCCGGCCGGCTACGTGGAGGGCAGCCCGGTCGAGCTGTCGCATGTGCTGGCCAACAGCCGGCCGCGCGTCGTGAAGATGGTCGCCAACGGTGCCGACGGCAACGTCCGCGGCCGGATGATCGAGCTCGAGGAAGGCGCCGCGTCGAACGCCTCTCCCGGCGGCGACCACTTCCTCACCTTCAAGGGCCGCGACACCAAGTTGAGCTCGTGCATGTACTACCGCGCCCTCGGCGCCGTGCGCGACTGCGATGCCCAGGGCAACATGATCGAGCCGATCTCGTTCGACGACTGGAAGCGCAGGAACGGATTCGGCACGCCGTCGGTCGTGACCGCCGACTTCATCAACCAGCGCGACCTGAACCTGGTCCGGCGCATGGTGGCGACGCGCTCGTCCTCGGGCGGGATCGCCTTCTACGTCTGCAACCACCCGGGTCCCGAGGGCAAGACCCAGAAGGAGGTCGACGACGTCATCGAGACCGGCCTCAAGGGCGAGCGCCGCGTCGCCTGCGTCGCCATGGAATACACCGCGACCACCGGCGCGAACAACGGCCAGCCGTTCACGAAGTTCTTCACCTTCCTTCCGAACGGCGCGCTCGTCGCCTCGGTCAATCTCGACGGCCGCGGCGAGAAGTACATGCCGGGCACGTGCGTCGCCTGCCATGGCGGGACCACCTACAACGGCCGCTTCCCCGAGGGGCCGGGCGCCTCGGCCAACCTGGGCTCGCGCTTCCTGCCCTTCGATACCGGCAACTACCTGTTCTCGTCGCGGCCCGAGCTCGGCGAGAGTGCGCAGGGCGAAGCCTTCTTCCAGCTGAACCAGCTCGTCGCGGCGACGGAGCCGGCGCCCGACACGCCGACGCACCGCCTCATCAATGGCTGGTACGCGAACGGCCGCCAGATCGACAAGTCCTACGTGCCGGCACCCTGGCAGGCGGCCGACGCCGCCCCCGCCACGGCCGGAGCCGCCCGCTTCTACCGCGAAGTCGTCGGCACCTCGTGCCGGACCTGCCACGTGGCGCTCGGCACGAGCTTCGACTGGGACTCGATCGTCCTCACCCCGACGCGCGCCAGAACGCAGGTCTGCGGCGGCAGCCCCGACCTTGCCGTCAACGCGAGCATGCCGAACGCGCTCATCTCGGGCGACCGGCTGCTCGAGCGCGTGCGCACTGACGCCGAGATCGCCGCCCTCATGACGAGGTTCCTCGGCTGTTCGGCGCCGTCGCCCGACCCGGTGTACGCCAAGCGCTGAGCGCCGCCTGCTTTCGAAGGGAACCGAGATGAGCACCGATCGACTGCCGACCTCCGTCCTCGCCGCGGCGGCCCTGCTCGCCGCGCTGGCGGCGTGCAGCCACGCGCCGCCGCCG
>NZ_JANODC010000477.1:0-1829 GCF_031412495.1 Rhizobacter sp.
TCGTGCCCTCGTGCTGGGCCGGGGCGATCCCGTCGTCCTACGTGACGCGCGACGCCTTCGAGCGCATCGCCGGGGCGATCTGCGAGGACGTCGTCGCCGCGCGCGACCAAGGCGGGCTCGACGCGATCTACCTCGACCTGCACGGCGCCGCCGTGGCCGAGCACGCCGACGACAGCGAGGGCGAGCTGCTCGCCCGCTTGCGCGCAATCGTCGGAGCCGGGCTGCCGATCGTCGCCAGCCTCGACCTGCATGCCAACGTCACCCGGCGGATGCTCGACGTGGCGGACGCCCTGGTCTCCTACCGCACCTACCCGCACGTCGACATGGCCGCGACCGGCGAGCTCGCGGCCGGGCTGCTTGCCCGCCGCCTCGTCGCCGGGCGCAAGGAGCCGATGCGGTTCAGGCGCCTGCCGTTCCTGATCCCGCTCAACGCGCAGAGCACCTGGCTGGAGCCGGCGAAGGGCCTCTACGACGAGCTCGCGGCGCTCGACCGCGAGCTCGGCACGGTGCTCAGCTTCTGCATGGGCTTTCCCGCCGCCGACTTCGAGGAATGCGCGCCCATGGCGTGGGGCCACGGCGCGCAGGCCGAGCGCGCCGTCGAGCAGCTCTACGCCCGAGTCGGCGCGCCGGCCCAGTGGCAGCTCGAGATCGTCGGCGCGCGCGAGGCCGTCGCCCAGGCGCTGACGCTGGCCGCGGATGCGGCGGCGCCGGTCGTCATCGCCGACACCCAGGACAACCCCGGCGCCGGCGGCGACAGCAACACCACCGGCATGCTGCACGCGCTGCTCGCGCAGGGCGCCGGCCGGCGCTTTCCCGGGCAGGTCGCGCTCGGCCTGCTGTTCGATTCCGCCGCCGGGCGGGCCGCGCACGCCGCCGGCGTCGGCGCCGAGCTCGACCTCGCCCTCGGCACCGCGGTGCCCACCTTCACCGGCCAGCTCAGCGACGCGCCGGTGCGCGGCCGCTTCAAGGTGCTGGCGCTGAGCGACGGCACCTGCACGCTCGCCGGGCCGATGATGCGCGGCCTCACTGTGAACCTCGGCCCGAGCGCATGCCTGGAGATCGAAGGCATCCGCATCGCCGTCGTCGGCGGCAAGAAGCAGCTGCTCGACCGCGAGCTGCTGCGCATGGTCGGCATCCACGCCGAAGCGATGCGCCTGATCGTCGTCAAGAGCTCGAACCACTTCCGCGCCGACTTCCAGCCGATAGCCAGCCACATCCTCGTCGCCAAGGCGGCCGGCCCGATGGCTGCCGACCCGGCCGACCTGCCCTGGAAGAAGCTGCCGGCATCGATCCGGCGCACGCCCTGACGCGCCGCGGGTCGCGACGCCCGCCCGGCTCAGATCGCGTCGAGCGGGTAGATCGGCCGGCGCACCTTCTTGAAGTTCAGGGCCGCGTAGTCGGACGTGCAGACGCCGGTGCCGGCGCACTCGACCACCGCGTGGGCCAGCGGCCGCAGGCCGGCGCGCCAGTGGATCCGGCTCTTCAGCATCACGAAGCGCTTGGTCTCGGGCGCGATGCCGACGGCGGTGAAGGCGGCCAGGTCGTGCGGCTCGACATGGTTGGAGATCACGACGATCTGCACCTTGCCGGTGTCGAACACGGCGCTCGGGCCCATGTCGTTGAGCTCGCCGCGCGCCATCGGGCCGCGGTTGCGGAAGCGCCCGTCGCAGACCAGGCGGACCCGGCCGCTGACCTCGCGCGGCTGGCCGCGCAGGCCGATTGCCGGCATGTCGAGCTTGCCGCCGAGCGTCAGCGTCACTTGCGCGCCGACCCCCGCTTCGATCATCTGCTGCACGGCCGCCGGATCGAAGATCGCGAACGCGGCGACG
>NZ_JANODC010000478.1:0-1980 GCF_031412495.1 Rhizobacter sp.
GCCGAGCGCCGGGGCGGCGGCGGCGAGGGCGACCGCCCGGCGCAGCAGCCGCTCGCCGTCCTTGCCGTCCTGCGGGTAGCGGGCGGTGCCGAGGGCGACGCCGACCGAACGCTCGACGCCGCCGACGGTGAACGGGGCGACCAGCGCGGCGCCCAGCTTTTCGGCGACGCGCTCGGCGTCCTCGGCGGCGAGGATGGAGACCAGCAGCACGGCGAATGCGTCGTCGTCGATCGCCGCGACGACGTCGCTGGCGCGCACGCCCGCACGCAGGCGCACCGCGATCTTGCGGCGCAGGACCTCCACCTCGACCGCCTCGGCGCCCTGGCCGCGCAGGCCCAGGCCTTCGATGCGCAGCGCGACGATGGCCATCGGCGAGGGCTCGCGC
Source organism: Rhizobacter sp. (assembly GCF_031412495.1). Taxonomy (GTDB): domain Bacteria; phylum Pseudomonadota; class Gammaproteobacteria; order Burkholderiales; family Burkholderiaceae_C; genus Schlegelella_A. The sequence goes on from NZ_JANODC010000478.1 coordinate 386, forward strand.
TCGCGCAGGGCGAGCAGCTGGCTGAGGTGCTCGACCAGCTGCTGCCGGTGCGGCAGGCCGGTGCCGAGGTCGGTCGCGTAGCCCGTCCTCTGCGCATCGTCGAGGCGCCGCCGCTCGATCGCCAGGCGAAGGCGGAGCTGACCGGCCGGCGTCGCCAGCTCGGCCGCGGCGACGACGTCGTCGGCGCCGCGGCGCAGCCAGTCGAGCGAGGCCTCGAGCGGCGGCTCGCCGAAGAGGACGATCAGTGCCGTCGCAGCGCGGATCGATTCGATCTCCTGCACCGAGCACCGGCTCGCGTCGCCGTCGAGGAGCAGCGCATCGAAGCCGGCCCCGCCCGACAGCAGCTCGCAGGCGTCGGCGATGGAAGGGGCGGCGGTCATCGCGGCGCCGCCGTGCGTGAACAGCGGCAGCGGGGCAACGAAGAGAAGGCGGAGGGCGGGCGTCATTCGGCGGGCAAGGAGGCGGAGCTTAGCGCCTGCGAAAAACGAGCGGCCGGCCATGCCCCGGCGCGGGCGCGCCGCCGCGCCACGTGGCAACCGCGCCCGCCGGTCGTCGGCCCCTGCGACCGGGGCGCGGCTCAGCGCCCGGCCGTGCTCGCGACCCAGTGCGGCGGCCACTCGCAGAAAGGCGATTGCCCGGCCCGGCCGCTCGCGCTCGCCCGCTGCAGCATCGCCTCGACCGAGCCGCGCAGGCGATCGCCCCAGGCTGCGTAGGCATCGATGGCCGCCTTGCACTGCCGGCCGGCGTTCGGCGACAGCGCCAGGGCCACCAGCCAGGCGTTGCGCGCGTCGCGGTCGCGGCCGGCCAGGGCGCTCGCGACGGCGAGCGTGCTCCAGTCGCGGACGCGCGCCTGCGGCGCCCGCGCGTCCGGCAGCGTCAGCGCGTGCAGCGCGAGCTGGCGCGCCGTCTCCGCCTGCGCCGGGCGCTGGCGCAGGAGCACGTGGGCCAGGTTGCCGGCGACATCGGCGTCGAGCGGGTTGGCGCCGAAAGCCATGCTCTGCAGGCGCAGCGCCTCGGCCGGCCGGCCACGCTGCAGCTCGGCCTGGGCTGCCTCGGCGAGCAGGCGACCGTCGTGCGGCGCCAGCGTCATGCCGCCGAACGGGTCGGCCGGCAGCCGGGCGAGGGCCGCGGCAGCGTCGGCGACGTCTTCGTCGGCCGATGCCGGCTCGCCGCGCCCGGCGATGAACAGCACGCGCAGCACCTGGCGCTCGGCCCGCTGCGCCAGACGCGGCATGTGCTGGTTCATCAGGTCGCCGGCGCGGGCGCCGAAATCGACCGGCGCGACGGTTGCCGTCGGAGCGGCGGCGCGCGGGGGCTCCGCAGGTGCACCGGTGCTCGGCCCGGAGCGCGGCAGCGTCGCGATGGCGACCGGGTCGGGCTCGCGTGCCGGGGCGCTGCGCGGCACCGAGGCCGCCTCGCCTCGTGCGGCAGCCCCCGGGAACGGATCGCGACGTGGGGTCGAGGCGACGGGGCCGGTGGGCGCCGGGCCGGCCGACGCGGAGCCCGTCGCTCCGGGACTCGCGGGACCGGTGGCCACCGGCGCCGGCGCCTGCCGCGGCAGCAGGGCACCGTCGCCGAAGGCCCGGGGCGCCGCG
>NZ_JANODC010000479.1:0-2503 GCF_031412495.1 Rhizobacter sp.
TCAGGCGGCGGCCCAGCGTCTCGGCAGCGACCTTTTCGGCGAAGTGGCGGACCAGCGGCGGCACGTAGAACCAGGCCGCACTCCACACGAGGACGAGGGCCACGGCGGCCCACAAGGCCCGGATCAGCAGCCGGCGGGACCGATTCGCGGCGGCAACAGGCGGGCGTGGATCGGCGGGCAACTCCATCGACGCATTCTGCGTCGACGCGCGGCCGGCCTCAGCCGGTGAGCTCGAGGATGCTCCAGATCTCTTCCGCGACCCGGCGCATGTGCACGTCGGGGTTGGCTTCCTGCATGCCGGCGTCGTCGATGCCCTGGGCCGCGGCCCTCAGCTCGGCGAGCGTCGATTCAGACAGCAGGCGCGCGATCGTCTGCAGGACGAGTCGGTGCGCGACCAGGCGGGCTTCGAGTTCACGGATGCGGGCGTTGGCTTCTTCTTCCATGGCGGGGTTCTGCGGTCGCCGACCTTAGCGCAGGGCGCGCCGGCTCGGCAACGGAAAAGCAGGCAGGCCAGTGTAGGAGGGCGCCGTTTCGCTCGGCTTCCGTCCGGCGTGGCGCTAGTCCACGGGATCCAGGTCCTCGCCACGGCTGGTGGCGAGGATGTCGAAGGCGACGATGAACGTCGCCACGATGACCGGCCCCAGCACGAAGCCGTTCAGGCCAAAGATCGACAGGCCGCCGATGGTCGAGATCAGCACCACGTAGTCGGGCAGCTTGGTCTCCTTGCCGACCAGGATGGGGCGCAGGATGTTGTCGACCAGGCCGATGACGATGGTGCCGAAGGCGATCAGCGCCACGCCCTTCCAGATCGCGCCGGTGGCCAGGAAGTAGATCGCCACCGGGCCCCAGATCAGCGCCGCGCCAACCGCCGGAAGGAGCGACAGGAAGGCCATCACCACGCCCCAGAGGAGCGGCGCATGCACGCCGAGCACCCACAGGGCGAGGCCGCCGAGCGTTCCCTGGATGACGGCGACGAGGACGTTGCCCTTCACCGTGGCGCGGATCACCGCCGCCAGCTGCGTCAGCAGCCGGTCCTTGTGCGCCGACTGCAGCGGCACCGCGCGGCGGACGTTGCGAACGACGCGCGGGCCATCGAGGAGCAGGAAGAAGAGCACGTACATGGCGACGAAGAAGGCGACGATCATGTCGAGCGCGTCCGAGCCGAAGCCGAGCACGCGGCCGGCGACCGCCTGGCCCCGCTCGGTGGCGGCCGCGCGCAGCCGGTCCTGCACGACGGCCATGTCGCCGAGGCCGAAACGGTCGAGCAGGCCGGTCATCCAGGCCGGCAGGGCCGCCGACACCTGCTGCAGGTAGCGCCCGAAGTCGACCTCGCCGCTCTTGACCCGCTGATACAAGGCGGCCACCTCCTGGATCAGCGAGGTGGCGACGAGCGCCAGCGGCAGGATGACCATCAGCAGCACGATCGACAGCGTCGCCAGCGCGGCGAGCACGCGCCTGCCGCGAAAGCGCTTCAGCAGCCAGTTGTAGGCGGGCGTGAAGAGCAGGGCCAGCACGCCGGCCCAGAACACGGCGCCGAAGAAGGGCCACAGGATCAGCGCGACCGCGAGGGTAAAAAGGACGAGCAGCAGGGCGAAGCTCTTCTGCTCGAGGTGCGGCGGCGCGGCGGGTTCTGGGCGGCTCATGCAGGCGCCGAGCGGGCTCGGCCGGCGTAGGGATGGGCCATTGTCACGCGGGCGGCGAGGTGCGCGGCCGCGGCCCGGCCGGCGCGCATGCCGTGGTAGAGCGCCTCCTCGAAGATCGAGTAGGCCGACAGGTCGGCATGCGCGAAGTGGATCCGCGCGCCGGGCTCGGCCAGCGCGCGCAGCGATGCGCTGCCGCGCAGGCCCGGGCCGGGGATCGCCATCGCGTGGCCGTAGCGCATGAGGTCGACGCGGCGGACCTTGCCGGCCAGGTCGGGGTGCGCCGGCGCGAGGTCGGCGAGCACGCGCCCGGCCCAGGTCCGCCAGTCTGCGGCGAGCAGGTCGGCTCGCTGCGCCGCGAGCGCTTCCCGGGTGGCGCCGCCGAGGGCCCAGTACGCGCTCAGGATCGTCGGCCCCGGAACCGAGGCCAGGCTCTGGTGCATGGCATCCACATAGCCGATGCCGCTGCTGGCGTAGAGCACGTTGTCCCAGGCCGGCGCGGCGCCGGGGCGGTCGTTGAGGGGCGCGTCGATGTGGACGTTGGCGACCAGCCACGGCGCATGCGCCTGGCGGCGCGCCGCATCGAGCAGGGCCGCCGGCGGCGATTCGAGCAGGCGCGCGGACACGAAGAGCGGCGTCGCCAGCACCACCTGGGGGGCGACGAAGCGCTCGCTGCGCCCTGCCGTGACGTTCCAGGCGTCGACGACGACCTCGTGGCGCGCCGCCTCGACGCGCGTGACGACCAGGCCGGTGCACAGGCGATTGCCGAGCGGGCGGGCCAGGCGTTCGCCGAGCCAGGCATTGCCTTCCGGCCAGGTGAGCACGCCGTCGCCGCCGTCGGCGGCGTGGCCCTCGTCGCTGCC
>NZ_JANODC010000480.1:0-6161 GCF_031412495.1 Rhizobacter sp.
GCGCAGCTCGGGGTAGCGCAGCAGCTCGACCGATGCGTAGAACGCGTCCATGTCGAGGTGGGCGATCAGGCGCGGCATGGAGCACGACTGTACGGGCATACAGCCACCGCCGCCATGCAGAATCGCCGTCGTGCGTGCCCCGCCAGAGCCGACCGCCATCCGCTTCGCCACCCGGGCCGATACCCTGGCGGTGGCCGAGATGTCGCGCGATCTGATCGAGACGGGGCTCGGCTGGAGCTGGACCAAGGAGCGCGTGATGCGAAGCCTGCGCCACCCGGACACCAACGCGATCGTCGCCGTTCGCGCCGCGCACCGGGTCGGCTTCGGCATCATGAAGTACGGCGAGGAGGAGGCGCACCTGCTCCTGCTCGCCGTCGATCCGGCGCACGCCCGGCTTGGCATCGGCAGGACGATGCTCGAGTGGCTCGAGCGCTCCGCCCGGGTCGCCGGGCTCGGCCGCGTCACCCTCGAGGCGCGCGCGAGCAACGTCGCGGCGCAGGCCTTCTATCGCAGCCTCGGCTACGCGGCGGCGCAGTTGCTGCCCGGCTACTACAACGGCCGCGAGACGAGCGTGCGGATGGTCAAGGCCTTCGGCCGCGAGCGCACCGGAACGGCATGAAGTTCAGGCGCTGATCACGCCGCCGTTGAACAGGCCGCGATCGGGCGCGCCGTACGCGGAATAGAGCGTGGCGTTGTCGCGCTGCGGCAGCAGCACGTCGATGGCGCGGTCGAGGGCGGCGGTGGCCCGCGCCAGCGACTCGCGCTGCGCCGCCACTTGGCCGCTGGCCGCAGCGAGGCGGGTGCGCAGGTCGGCGGGGACGCGGCCGCTCCGGGCCGCATCGGAAAACTGGCTCACGGCACTGGCCAGGGCCCGGTGCAGCTCGGCCGCATGCAGGTCGATGTTCGCGGGGTCGCGCGAGCGCAAGGCGTTGCCGAGCGCGGCCAGGCGCGACTCGACCGCCGACAGGCGTTCCTCGAGTTCGGGGGAGGGCGCTGCGGCCTGCGCGGGCGCCGTGTCGCCGACGCCGGCCATCAGCCCTTCACCTTGGCGAGCAGCTCCTGGGCGTTGGCGATCAGCTTGTCGGCGATCGCATCGGCGTTGATCCTGAAGGTGCCGCCGGCAATCGCTTCGCTCATGCGGGCGACCTTGTCGGCGTCGAAGTCGGCCGAGGTGCCGCCGGACAGGAGCCCGGTCGCGGTGCTGGAGATCTCGACCCGGGCACTCGCATCCGCCGGCGCGGCCAGGCCCCCTGGCGCGGCGGCGGCCGGCTTGGCCGACTCGGCGGCGGCAGGCGTTCCCACCCCGGGCACGGGCGGCGGCTTGTCAGCGGGATGTCCGATCTTCATGGTGCTCTCCAAGGGGCGCCGGCATGACCGGAGCCCGTCAACATGCACGGACTATCGGCCTGCCCCGCGGCGACTTTAGAGTTTTCTGGCTCCCGCGAGCACGGGGGGTCGCGGTTCACAAGGCGATCTCGACGCGCCGCTCGCCGGTCGGCTGGCCGGTCACGACGCGGCCGCTCTCGGTGCGCACCCGGGCCGGATGGCCTTCGATGCCGTGCGTGAGCGCCTGGCCCTCGCTCTCGAGCGCGTAGCCGGTGCCGGCGACGACGACCCGGACAGTGTCGCCGGCAGCGAACCACTGGCGCAGCTTGATGTGACCCTGGCGGACCGCCTGTCCGGGCTTGAGCGACTGGGCCAGCGTGCGCCCGACGACGAGGCGCCGGTCGAGGATGGCGGCGGTGTGCTCCTCGGCGAGGTCGATTTCGGCTTCCTGCAGGTCGGCGTCAACGAGGACGCTGCCGGCCGCCGCGCCGGCAGGGACGACGAGGGCCTTCGACCAGACCTTCACCGTGATCGGCAGGTACACGTTCCACGCCGTCGGCCCCTGCTTGCAGCGCAGGCCGACCCGGCTCCTGCCCCACAGCCTGACGTTCGACGGCAGGTACGGCTCGATCCGCTCGCAGGGCGCCAGGCGCAGGCGCGGGTCGAGCCGGCCGACGAGCACCTCGACCCGCGGTGCGCCCGGCTCCGCCACCTTGGCCGTGGCCAGGCTGCGAACCTCCTCGAGCAGGGCGGGTTCGAGCTGCGGCGCGGCGTCCTCGGCGTTGGCGGGAAGAGCCGAGACGAGCGCTGCGAAGGCCCCGGCCAGGAGCCACGCGGCGGCGCGGCGCAGCGAGGCTGCCGTGGGCGGCGCGATGCGCGCGAGCGGGGCGAGAAGGACGATGGAAAGCATCGGCCCACTGTAGAGAGGAGGGCGGCCGCTGCAGGGCCCGAAATGGCCGGCAAAGCCCGCCTTATTCGCGCTTAAGTGGGGCCCGACGCTGCAAACAATCCCGTCAAGCCGACAGGAGCCCGCCCTCGGGCTGCGCGGCGAAGCGACGGGGGACAGCCATGCTCGACCGATTGACCAGCACGCTCGACTTCCAGGGCCAGGCCCTGCAGCTGCGCGCCGAGCGGCAGCGCCTCGTCGCCAGCAACATCGCCAACGCCGACACGCCGGGCTACATCGCCCGCGACATGGACTTCGCGAAGACCCTGCGCGCGGCGACCGGCAGCCTGGCGCCGGCGGCGGCCATGGCGACCAGCCACGCCGGGCACATCGGCTCCGCGGCGGGGCGCCCGGGCGGCGGCCTCGCCGGCAGCGACCTGCTCTACGCCACGCCGTCGCAGACCAACCTCGACCGCAACACCGTCGACATGGACCGCGAGCGGGCCAGCTTCGCCGACAACGCCGTCAAGTACGAAGCGACGCTGCGCTTCATCAACGGCAACGTGCGCACGACGCTGAGCGCCATCACCGGGCAATAGGAGAAGCCATGAGCATGCTGTCGATCTTCAACGTCTCGGGCAGCGCGGCCAGCGCGCAGAGCCAGCGCCTCAACGTGGTCGCCTCGAACCTGGCCAACGCCGACACCGTCGCGGCGCCGAACGGACAGGCCTACAAGGCGCGCCAGGTCACCTTCCAGACCCAGCTGATGGGGGCGGGCGTCGATGGCGGCAACGACGCCACGGCGGCCGGCGTTCGCGTCAGCACCGTCGGCGAGGACCAGACGCCCGGCCGCCGCGTCCACGACCCCAAGCACCCGAGCGCCGATGCCGACGGCTACGTCACCTACAGCAACGTCAACGCGGTCGAGGAGATGGTCAACATGATCTCGGCCTCGCGCTCGTACCAGAACAACCTCGAGGTCATGAACACGGCCAAGAGCCTGCTGCTTAAGACGCTGCAGCTCGGCCAGGGCTGAACCGCCCCGGCCTGATCGCAAGGATCCAAGAATGGCCATCACCGCCTCGGCCGCCACGAACGGCGTCAGCGTCGCCTCGTCGCCGGCCGCAACGACCGCCGCCGACACGACGGTCACGTCGGAGCGCTTCCTCAAGCTCCTGGTCGCGCAGATGCAGAACCAGGATCCGCTCAGCCCGATGGACAACGCCCAGGTCACGAGCCAGATGGCGCAGATCAACACCGTCACCGGCATCGAGAAGCTGAACGGCACGGTGCAGGGACTCTCGAGCCAGTTCATGCAGCTGCAGGCGGTGCAGGGCGCGGCCCTGGTCGGCCGCGACGTGATCGTGCCCGGCAACCGCATCGACATCGACCCGCAGACCGCGGTGGGGCAGGGCGGCTTCGAGCTCGCCGGGCCGGCCGACGCCGTCAAGGTCGAGATCCTCGCGCCGAGCGGCGCCGTGATGCAGACGATCAACCTCGGCGCCGAGGGCGCGGGCATGCACAGCTTCGACTGGCCGGCCGGCACGGCGACCAACGCCAGCGGCCTCACCTTCCGCATCGCCGCCACCCGCGGCGGCGTCGCCATGCCGGTCACCCCCCTGATGCGCGACCGCGTCGACGCCGTCAGCACCCGCGGCAACAGCTTCAACCTGGAACTGCAGAACTCCGGGACGGTGGCCTATGCCGCGGTCCGGGCCTTCAACTGAACCGACACCGAATCGAAACTGAAACGAAAGAGAGCGCCATGGGCTTCCAGCAAGGACTTTCCGGACTGAACGCCTCGAGCAAGAGCCTCGAGGTGATCGGCAACAACATCGCCAACGCCAACACCTACGGCGCCAAGGTCTCGCGCGCGGAGTTCGCCGACGTCTACGCCAACGTCGCCGGCGGCAGCAGCAACGCGGTCGGCATCGGCACGACGGTGGCCGCGGTGGCGCAGCAGTTCACGCAGGGCAACATCGCGACGACCGACAACCCGAACGACCTGGCCATCAACGGCGGCGGCTTCTTCCAGGTGCGCGACAGCGCCGGCACCGTCAGCTACAGCCGCAACGGCCAGTTCAAGGTCGACCGCACCGGCTTTCTCGTCAACAACCAGCAGCAGCGGCTGATGGGCTACCCCGCCGATGCCACCGGCGTCGTCATCCCCGGGACGGCGACCGCGCTGCAGATGCCGACGGCCGGGATCACGCCGGCGGTGACGACGCGCATCGACATGGAGATGAACCTCGACGGCCGCTCCGGCGTCACCCTGCCGGGGGCCGGCGCGCCGATCGACTTCGCCGACCCGAGCACCTACAACAACGCCACCTCGCAGACGGTCTACGACGCGCAGGGCCAGGACGTGGCGCTGACCTACTACTTCCAGAAGGCGGGCGCCAACACCTGGAACGTCTACGTCGCCGCCAACGGCGCGCCGATCGCCACCGCCGGCGGCAACCCGGCGGCGTCGACGCAGATCACCTTCCCGACCAACGGCGGCGCGCCGACGGCGCCCGTCGGCACGGTCGCCATCGACATTCCGTCGGTGACCAACGCCGCCGGCGCCGCCTCGGTGCCGATCGCCGGCGTCGCCCTCGACCTCTCGGGCGCGACCCAGTACGGCTCGCAGTTCGGCGTCACCGACCTGGCCCAGGACGGCTACGCCGCCGGGCAGCTGATCGGCGTGCAGTTCGAGAGCAACGGCATCGTCAACGCGCGCTACTCCAATGGCAAGACGCGGCCGGCCGGGCAGATCGAGCTCGCCACCTTCCGCAACCCGCAGGGCCTGCAGCCGACGGGCGGCAACGCCTGGTCCGGCAGCTTCGCCGCCGGCGACCCCATCGTCGGCGTGCCCGGCGACGGCAACCTCGGCGTGCTGCAGGCCGGGGCGCTGGAGGAATCGAACGTCGACCTCACCGAAGAGCTGGTCGGCATGATCACCGCGCAGCGCGTCTACCAGGCCAACGCGCAGACGATCAAGACGCAGGACCAGATCCTGCAGACCATCGTCAACCTGCGCTGATCATGGATCGCATGATCTATCTGTCGATGTCGGGCGCGAAGGCGACCATGCAGCGACAGGAGACGCTGGCGAACAACCTCGCCAACGTCTCGACGGTCGGCTTTCGCGCCGAGTTGGCGGCGTTCCGCGCCGTCCCGGTCGAGGGCAGCGGCGCCAGCACCCGTGTCTACGCGCTCGAGTCGACCCCCGGCTACGACGCCTCGCCCGGCGTCGTCGCGGCGACCGGTCGCGCCCTCGTCGTGGCGATGAAGGGCGGCGCCTGGCTGGCGGTGCAGGGGCTCGACGGCACCGAGGCCTACACCCGCGGCGGCGCCCTCGAGGTCGCTGCCGACGGCACGCTGAAGACGAGCTCCGGGCTCACCGTGCTCGGCGACGGCGGGCCGATCCAGGCACCGGCCGACGCGCAGCTGAGCATCGGCCTCGACGGCACCGTCAGCGCGACGGCGGCGAACGGCCGCAGCACCGCGGTCGGCAGGCTGAAGCTGGTCACGCCGGAAACGCCGCTCACGCGCGGCACCGACGGCCTGTTCCGCGGCGCCGAGGGCGACCTCGCCGCCGACCCGGCGGCGCTGGTCCAGGACGGCGCCCTCGAGTCGTCGAACGTCAGCGCCGTCGAGACCATGGTCGCGATGATCTCCGCCGCGCGCCAGTTCGAGGCGCAGATGAAGATGCTGACGACGGCCGAGAACAACGAGAAGGCGGCAGCGCAGCTGCTGTCCCTGAGCTAGCGCGCCTCGCGCCTCAGGGCCGGCGCACCCCCTCGAGCGCCGCGGCCGCGCCGCGCGCCAGCAGCGACCAGTCGAAGCCGAAGTAGATCGAGCGGTAGCCCTGCTCGATCATGCGGTTCGCTTGCACGGCGGAGAACGCCACGCCGCCGAGCGCGATGCGGCTCTTCAGCACCACCTGCTCGGCAGCACGTATGGC
>NZ_JANODC010000481.1:0-8862 GCF_031412495.1 Rhizobacter sp.
GACGAGGTGAAGTGGGGTGCCGACGGCCTCGTTCCGGCGATCGCCCAGGAGGTCGGCAGCAACGACGTCCTGATGGTCGCCTTCATGAACCGCGCCGCCCTCGAGCGGACGGCCGAGCTCGGCGAGGCCGTGTACTGGAGCCGCTCGCGCCAGCGCCTCTGGCGCAAGGGCGAGGAGAGCGGCCACGTGCAGAAGGTGCGCGAGCTGCGCCTGGACTGCGACAACGACGTCGTGCTCCTGCGCGTCGAGCAGGCCGGCCAGGCCGCGGGGGAGGCGTCGATCGCCTGCCACACGGGACGGCACTCGTGCTTCTTCCAGCGCCTCGAGGGCGATGGGTGGAAAGCGGTCGACCCGGTCTTGAAAGATCCGGAACGGATCTACAGGTAGGGCGGCGATGAACACCGGCGCTGCACAGGGCAACGACACGCTGGCGCGCCTGGCCGGCGTCATCGAGGCCCGGCGCGCGGGCGACCCGGCCACCAGCTATGTCGCACGGCTGTTCGCCAAGGGGCCGGACGCCGTCCTGAAGAAGATCGGCGAGGAGGCGACCGAGGTCGTCATGGCCTGCAAGGACGGCGAGGCCGGGCGCATCGTCGCCGAAGTCGCCGACCTCTGGTTCCACACCATGATCGCCCTGGCCGCGCACGGCTTGCGGCCGGCCGACGTGCTCACTGAACTCGAGCGCCGCGAGGGGCTCTCAGGGCTGGAGGAGTTCGCGGCCCGCAAGATGCAACACAGGGAAAGGGACGGCACATGAACGACGTGGTCGAAGTCACCACCGACTCGGATCGCAACCTGCGCACGGTCGGGCACATCAGCTATGCCTTGCACGCGATCGTCGCTGTGGGCGCGGTGGTGCCGGGCTTCCAGCCCGGCGTGCTGCTCCTCATCGCCGCCTTCATCCTCGACCTGGTCAAGCGCAGCGACGCCGCCGGCACCTGGCAGGAGTCGCACTTCCGCTGGCGCATCCGCAGCGTGCTCTGGGCCGCCGGCCTCTACCTCCTGACTTCGCCGCTGTTCCTGCTCCTGTTCCTGCCGGGGCTGCTCGCGTGGATGGCGGTGTCGATCTGGTTCCTGTACCGGGTCGTGCGCGGATGGCTGGCGCTCAACGACGGCCGGCCGATGCCCACCTGAAGCCGCCATGCAGCGCGACCCGACCTGCATCTTCTGCCGCATCGTCGCCGGCGAGATCCCCAGCCGCAAGGCCTACGAGGACGACGACATCCTCGTCTTCCACGACATCCAGCCCTGGGCGCCGGTCCACGTGCTCGTGATTCCCAAGGCGCACATCGGCAGCTTCTACGATGCGACCGAGGAGCACACGGGGCTGCTCGGCCGCATGTTCGCGCTGGCGCCCAGGCTCATGCGCGAGCACGGTGTGACGAACGGTTTCAGGACCCTCGTCAACACCGGTCCCGACGGTCGCCAGGAAGTACCGCACCTCCATGTGCACGTCATGGGCGGTCCCCGGCCGTGGCTGAAGGGCTGACCTAGAATTCCGTCATTCCTCACCGGAGAAAATCATGGGTTCATTCAGTGTCTGGCACTGGTTGATCGTGCTGCTGATCGTCGTGCTGATCTTCGGCACGAAGAAGCTGAAGAACATGGGCAGCGACCTCGGCGGCGCCGTCAAGGGCTTCAAGGACGGCGTGCGCGACGGCACCGCCAGCCCGGCCGATCCGGCCGCGCCGACGCAGCAGGTGGGCACGGCGCGCACCCTCGACCCGGGCACCGTCGACGTCGAAGCGAAGACGAAGACCTGATTCCGGTCGCGTCCGCATGATCGATTTCGGCTTCGACAAGATCGCCCTGATCAGCGCCGTTGCCCTGATCGTCATCGGTCCGGAGAAGCTGCCGCGTGTCGCCCGCACCGTCGGCACGCTCCTGGGCAAGGCGCAGCGCTACGTCGCCGACGTCAAGGCCGAGGTGAACCGCTCCATCGAGCTCGAAGAGCTCAAGAAGATGAAGACGCAGTTCGAGGACGCCGCCCGCAACGTCGAGCAGACCGTCTCGAGCGAGGTCAACCAGACTACCGCGGACCTGAACGCCGCCTGGCAGACGCCGGCCGACGAGTTGCCGGCCAACAGCGGCCAGCACGTCGGCTGGACGCCGCAGCCCCAGTACACGCGGCCGAAGAAGAACTGGCGCCTGAAGCGGGGCGCGATGCCTCAGTGGTACAAGCAGAAGAACGGCATCCGGGCCAGGGCGCAGTCGGGTGCGGCGCGGGTGGCGCGCTTCAGGCCGCCCCGCGCGCCGGCGTGAGCAGCGCCCCCGACAAGGATCCGGACGAGCTGGCGGGGACCGAGCAACCGTTCGTTTCCCATCTCGTCGAGCTGCGCGATCGCCTGATCCGGGCCGCGCTGGCGATCGGCGTCTGTTTCGCCGTGCTGTCGATCTGGCCCGGCCCCGGCCAGCTCTACGACCTGCTTGCCGCGCCGCTGGTGCAGCACCTGCCCAAGGGCACGACGATGATCGCCACCAACGTGATCTCGCCGTTCCTGGTGCCGCTCAAGATCACGCTGATGGCCGCCTTCCTGGCGGCGCTGCCGGTCGTGCTGTACCAGGTCTGGGCCTTCGTCGCGCCGGGCCTCTACACGCACGAGAAGAAGCTGGTCCTGCCGCTGGTGGTCTCGAGCACGCTGCTCTTCTTCCTCGGCGTCGCCTTCTGCTATTTCTTCGTCTTCGGCCAGGTCTTCACCTTCATCCAGAGCTTCGCGCCCAAGAGCATCACCGCGGCGCCGGACATCGAGGCCTACCTCAGCTTCGTGCTGACCATGTTCATCGCCTTCGGTGCCGCCTTCGAGGTGCCGATCGCCGTCGTCGTGCTCGCGCGCATGGGCATCGTCAGCATCGAGAAGCTGAAGGCATTCCGCTCCTACTTCATCGTGCTCGCCTTCATCATCGCGGCGATCCTGACGCCGCCGGACGTCGTCTCCCAGCTCGCCCTGGCGATCCCGATGTGCCTGCTCTACGAGGTGGGGATCTGGGCGGCGGCGATCTTCATCAAGCATACCCAGGCGCCGGCCGAGGAAAAGACGACGAGCTGAAGCGGGCGCTCAGCGCTCGGGCTGCACCGGCCGCGACGGCGGGCGCTGCCCGACCGTGACCTTCACCTCGAGCCGGGTGTCGCCCCGCTGCACGCCGATGGTCGCGGCCTCGCGCGGCTTCAGCGCCGCCACGGCGTTCAGCAGCTGCGGCGTGCTCGTCACCGTCGTGCCCTCGATGCGCAGGACGACGTCGCCCGGGCGCAGGCCGCCCTCGCTGGCCGGGCCGCCCTGCACCACGCCGGTGATGAGCACGCCCTGTTTGACGGACAGGTCGAGCGTCCTGGCGATCTCCGGGGTCAGGTCGCGCGGCTCGACGCCGATCCAGCCGCGCGTGACGCGGCCCTCCTTGATGAGCCCTTCCATCACCTGCCGAGCTGTGCTGACCGGGATCGCGAAGCCAATGCCGAGGCTGCCGCCGCTGCGCGAGAAGATCGCGGTGTTGATGCCGAGCAGGTTGCCGCTGGTGTCGACGAGGGCGCCTCCCGAGTTGCCGGGGTTGATGGCGGCGTCGGTCTGGATGAAGTTCTCGAAGATGTTGATGCCGAGGGCGTTGCGGCCGAGCGCGCTGATGATTCCCGAGGTCACCGTCTGGCCGACGCCGAACGGGTTGCCGATGGCCAGGACGACGTCGCCCACCTGCAGCTTGTCGACGTCGCCGAAGGCGACGACGGGCAGCTTGTCGAGGTCGATCTTGAGGACGGCGATGTCCGACTCCGGATCGGCGCCGATGGTGCGCGCGCGGGCCGTGCGGCCGTCGCCGAGGGCCACCTCGACGTCGTCGGCGCCTTCGATCACGTGGTTGTTGGTGAGCAGGTAGCCGGCCGGCGAGACGATGACGCCGGAGCCGAGCCCGACCTGGCGCTCGCGGGGCTGCCGTGCCCGGTCGCCGAAGAAGAAGCGGAACGCCGGATCGTCGGCGCGCGGATCGCGCGCCGCCATGCGGCTGGCGGTGATGCTGACGACTGCCGGCGAGGCGCGCCGTGCCGCCTCGCTGTAGCTGGTCGGCGCGTTCGGGTTGCCGAGGATCGAGACGCTCTGCGCCGGTGCCGGCAAGGGGACGATCGTCGGCGCCGAGGCGGTGGCCTGCTGCCGCCAGGGCACCCAGGTCGGCTGCAGCGTCGACACCACGAACAGGATCGCCACCGCGACCGTCACGGTCTGCGAGAAGAGGAGCCAGGCCTTGCGCATCGCTGTCACGGGAGAGTTCGACGCATTATCGACGCCGGTCGGCGACGACAATGGTGCATGGCTTACCCGACGCGGCCGCCGATCGCGCTGACCATGGGCGATGCCTGCGGCATCGGCCCGGAGATCGTCGCGCGCTTCTTCCGCACGCCGGCGTCGCGCCAGTGCCTCGTCCTCGGCGACGTCGGCGTCATGCGCCGGGCCGCGGCCCTCACCGGGGGAATGCTGCCGGTCGTGGCGCTCGACGACGTCGCCTCGACCGCCGAGGCGCCGCCGGACTGCCTGCCGGTGCTGCCCGTGGCCGGCCTGCCGGCCGACCTGCTCGCGGCACCGCTCGCCCGGGTCGACGCCCGCGCCGGTGCGGCTGCCGCGCGCTGCATCGAGCGCGCCGTCGCCCTGGCCCTGGACGGCGAGGTGGCGGCGATCGTCACCGCGCCGATCCACAAGGAGGCCTTCGCCGCCGCCGGCGTCGCCTTCCCGGGGCACACCGAGATGCTGCAGGCCCTCGTCGCGGGGGGCGGGCGCCTGCCGCCGGTGCGCATGATGCTGGCCAGCGACGAGCTGCGCATCGTGCTCGTGACCATCCACATGTCGCTGCGCGCGGCGATCGACGCCGTCACCTACGACGCGGTGCTCGAGACGATCCGCATCGCCGACGCGGCGGCGCGCCGCTTCGGCATCCCCCGGCCCCGGATCGGCGTGGCCGGACTGAACCCGCACGCCGGCGAGGGCGGCCTGTTCGGCGACGAGGAGATCCGCATCGTCGGGCCGGCGGTGGTCGCGGCACGCGCCGAGGGCATCGACGCACGAGGGCCGTTCCCGCCGGACACCGTGTTCATGCGCGCGCGCCATGCCGCCGGGCATCCGGGCGAGTTCGACGTCGTCGTCGCCATGACCCACGACCACGGCCTGATTCCGGTCAAGTATCTCGGCGTCGAGGAGGGCGTCAACGTGACGCTGGGCCTGCCTTTCGTGCGCACCAGCCCCGACCACGGCACCGCGTTCGACATCGCCGGCACCGGCGCCGCCGACCCCTCCGGCCTGGCCGCTGCGGTGCGGATGGCGCGGCGCCTGTCTGCGGCGACCGGCTGAGGCGCGGCTGCCGGCGGGTCCGGCTCGCCGGTCAGTGCTTGGTCGGTGCGTTCAGCTCGGCGAGCTGCTTGCGGGCCCGGTGCGTGGCGCGCTCCATGAGGTAGGCGCTCTCGACGGCGCGGAAGCGCCCGGTCTCGCACATGCGCGCGAGCATGCGCGAGGTCATCGAGATCGTTTCCTGGTGCTTGGCGCCGCGCGTGAAGACGAAGAAGCTTCGCCCCGAACTCACGTGCGCGAGGCGGACTTTCTGCCACTCGTCCTTCAAGTGCATCTGGTAGGCAAAGCCGAGCTTGATGTGCTCGATCAGCTGCGCGCCGCGCGTCGGCTCGCCCGGCTCCCCCGATTCCGTGGTGTCCCCCAGCTGCGCCTTGGCGTCGGGGTCGATCTCGGCGGCCATCGACGGCGTCACCGGTTCGGCCGGCTGCAAGCCGCCGCCGAGCGTCGGCTCGCCTTCCTTGCCGCTCTTGACCTCGCCGGACCAGTCGACCGACGCCTCGGCGACGAAGCCGACCTGGAGCGCCTCGTCGGCGCTGAAGCGGCGCTCGATCACCTCGGCGGGCACGTCGGGCACCGGCTCCGAGCGCATGAAGCTCTCGACCGCTGGCACCGGCGCCGCGAATACCGACTCCGCCTGCTTCGCAAGCAGGTTGTGGTCGAGCTCGGACATCGCCTGGCCCTTGAGCGACTCGGCATGCGCGGGGAGCAGCTTGCCGAAGAACTCCTTCTGCGCTGCCTCCGGCCAGCCGATCATCCTCATGCCTTCGTTGAGGTCCTTCATCAGCGGCGGCAGCTGCATGAGGAACTTCTTGCGCAGGGTCGGCGAGCCCTTCGGCTGGATGCTCATCACGAGGTCGGTGCCGACGCGCCGATAGCGCTTGGCGCGGTCGGAGTCCGGCCCGTCGCGGCGGGTGGCGAGGACGAGCGCCTGGCTCCAGACCTGGGCCAGGAACTCCTGCAGGTAATCGGGCAGGGAGAGCAGGCCGAGCGCGCCGCGCAGGTGCAGCATGTAGCGCTGCTGGATGCGCAGCTCCGATTCCTTGGCCTCGAGCGTGCCCACGGCGCCCGAGGCCTTGACCTCGCCTTCGCTCTGCTCGGCGATGAAGCCCTCGAGCTCGGCGACCTTCTCCGCGTAGAGCTCGATCTGGTCGAAGTCGCCCTGCACGATCTCGTCGACGAGCTTCCTGACGCGCTGCAGGAACTGCGCGCCCGGGCCGCTGTCGAAGTCGTCGAAGGCGCAGGCCAGCGACGCGATCCGGTTCACGAACCGGCGCACCGGATGGCGGCGGGTGGAGAAGAAGGTCGGGTCGTTGAGGGCGACGCGCAGCACCGGCAGCTGCAGCCGGGCGATCTCGCGCGCCATCTGCGGCGGCACCCGCGAGTCGGACAGGATCTGGTCGAACAGGCTGCCGACGACGTCGATCACCATGTGATCGAGCTTGCCGGACGAGGCCTGGATCAGCTCCTCGCGGTGGGCCCGGATCAGGTTCACCGCCATCAGGCCGGTCAGGCCGTCGCCGTAGGTGCCGGGCGAGCCGCCGCTGTCGCCTGCAGGCACGCCGCCGCGCGAGTCCGGTCCGCCGCCGGAGCGTGCCAGCGCGCCGAGCCGCTCGACACCGCCTCCCGACACGCCGCTGCCGCCGCTGGCGCTGAAGCCGGCGGGCACCAGGCCGCCGGAACGCCCCGGCGGGGCGGCGCCGCGCGCCCCTGGCGGCCTGCGCACGCTGGCAGCATCGAGCTCGCCGGAACGGCTCGCAGCGACGCTCAGGCGGCGCAGCAAGGTCATCAGCTGCTCGTCGGCCTCGGCGGTCATGCGCGCCCGCGAAGGCGTCGTGCGGAAATCGGCGGGGGGCCCGCGCGTGCTGTCGGGCGGCGGGCTTCGCCCGGGAAAGGCCGTGGCGAGCGCTCGCCGGTGCGCGGCGAGGAGGTCCGCGTCGCTTCCGGTGTCGAGCGGCTCCGCGAGCTCGCCGTAGCCGCTGCGGCTCGAGCTGCGGCCGTCGCGCGGCAGGCTGGCGTAGCCTGAGTTGCCGGCACCGAGCTGGTTGCCCGGGCCCTCGACCGTGCGCACCGTCAGGTTGACGGGCCGGATGCCGCGTTCCTGCAGCATCGCCAGGATCTCCGCGTAGCAGCCCGGCATCGCCTGAGCCATGGCATGGCCGAGCTCGCGGGCCAGGATGCGGCGGCTCTCGCGCTCGCCGGAGATGGCCTCGATGCCGCGGTGCAGGGCAGCGCCGACGACCTCGGCACGCAGCGGGTTGCGCTCGTCGTCGGCCCGGCCGAGGCCGAGCAGCGCACCCATGTAGGCGGCCAGCTCGCGCAGCTGCCACTCGCACTCGTGCGAGATCATCTGGCCGAGGCGGACGAAGTTCATCTGCTCCTCGACCTCCTTCTCGTCGACGAGGCTGAGGGTCTGCCAGTCGGCCGATTCCAGCTTGCGCTTGGTGTCGACGCGGGGCGCCACCTCCTTGGCGACACGTTCCCGCAGCGCTTCGTGCAGGGCGCCCTGGAAGGCGCCTAGGTTGCGGCGCAGCTCCTGCTGGGTGGCGATCAGCTGGTCGCGCTCGCTGATCCGGGTCGCGGCCTGGGCGAGCGCGCTGAGGTGCTCGGCCACGCGCATCGCCGCCGCCGAGGCGGCGGTCCGGATCTGGTTCGTGGCCGCATCGAGGGCGGCCTGCACGCGTGGTTCGATGGGATTCATCTCGGGCAAGAGCCGCGCTGGGTGTCAGCGGCGCGCAAGAAGCACCTCGGATGGGCGTACCTGCTTCTAGTATGAGCCCAAGACGAGGCCCGGGCCCGGCACTGCGTCACGCTCCGTCGGCGTGGCGCGAACCCTCCCATCGCGTCAGCACGCCCTAGCGCCTCAGCGAGTCCCGTATCTCGCGCAGCAGGACGGTGTCCTCGGGGATCGCGACCACGGCCGGCTCGGCCCGGCGCAGGCGGTTGATCTGCCTGATCATCATGAAGATGATGAGGGCGAGGATCAGGAAGTTGAGGGCCACCGTCAGGAAGTTGCCGTAGGCCAGGAGCGGCACGCCGGCCTTCGTCAGCGCGTCGTAGGTCATCGGTCCGCCGTAGCTGGCCGGCGGCGGTGCGAGCATCAGGAAGTAGTTGGAAAAGTCGAGTCCGCCGAAGATGCGGCCGACCACGGGCATGATGATGTCCTTCACCAGCGAGTCGACGATCTTGGCGAAGGCCGCACCGATGATCACGCCGACGGCGAGGTCGACCACGCTGCCCTTCGAGGCGAACTCTTTGAACTCCCCGACCCAGGCCATGCGCGTTCCTCCCGCGTGTCGATGCCCGCGTGGGCCGGCTTGCGAGTATTCCCGGCGTCCACCGGAAGTCAAGCCGGGCGAGCGTGCCCGGTCGCGCTTGACGCCTCCGCTAGAATTGCGGGTTGACCTCTTGCGTCTCGTCCGAGGACTTAAATGAGTGACCAGAAGATCGACGGTGGCAAGCGCACCTGGATCATTGCATCGGGCTGCGCAGGCGCCGTCGGCGCAGGTTTCGTGGCCGTTCCCTTCGTCAGCAGCTTCCAGCC
>NZ_JANODC010000482.1:0-3972 GCF_031412495.1 Rhizobacter sp.
GAGCAGCGCCACCGACAGCTGGCGCTTGACCTGGGTCAGGATCTCCAGGCCCTTGGCGAGCCCGGGGCCGCGGAAGGAGGTGCCGCTCGAGCGGTTCGCCTTGTCGTAGCTCGACTTGAAGATGAAGGGAATGCCGAGCGCCGCCGTGATCTCCTTGAGCCGGCCCGCGACATCGATCTGGAGCTGCTCGGACTCGACGACGCACGGCCCGGCGATGAGGAAGAAAGGGTGCTCGAGGCCGACCTCGAAGCCACACAGCTTCATGCGGCGACCTTCTCCGCGCGCTCTGCCTGGTGCGCCAGCGCGGCGTGGATGAACGACTTGAAGAGCGGATGCCCGGCCCACGGCGTCGACTTGAACTCCGGGTGGAACTGCACGCCGACGAACCACGGGTGCACGCTCCTCGGCAACTCGACGACCTCGGTGAGCTTCTCGCGCTGAGTGATGGCCGAGATCACGAGACCGGCCTCGGTGAGTTGCTCGAGATAGTTCTCGTTGGCCTCGTAGCGGTGCCGATGCCGCTCGGTGAGGACGTTGCCGTAGATCTCGTGCGCGAGGGTGCCGGGCTTGACGTCCGAGCTCTGCGCGCCGAGGCGCATCGTGCCACCGAGGTCGGACGCCGCTGTCCGCTTCTGCACGCTGCCGTCCGGATCCTGCCACTCGTCGATGAGGGCGATGACAGGGTGCGGCGTCGCCGGGTCGAACTCGGTGCTGTTGGCCCCGGCGAGGCCGGCCTTGTGCCGTGCGAACTCGATCGTGGCGACCTGCATGCCGAGGCAGATGCCGAGGTAGGGGATCTTCTTCTCGCGGGCGTACTGGGCAGCGAGGATCTTGCCCTCGACGCCGCGCTTGCCGAAGCCGCCGGGGACGAGGATGGCGTCGAACCGGCCCAGGTTGGCGACGCTCGTCGGCGTCAGGTCCTCGGAATCGATCGACTCGACCTTCACCCGAGCATGGTTCTGGATTCCGGCGTGGCGCAGGGCCTCATTGAGCGACTTGTACGAGTCGGTGAGGTCGACGTACTTGCCGCACATCGCGATCGAGATCTCGGTCTTCGGGTGCTCGATCTCGTCGACGAGCTTGTCCCAGCGAGCCAGGTTGGCCGGCTTGCTGTGCAGCTGGAGCTTGGCGCAGACGAGCTCGTCGAGCCCCTGCGCGTGCAGCATGCGCGGCACCTTGTAGATGTTGTCCACGTCCCAGACCGAGATCACGCCGAACTCGTGCACGTTGGCGAAGAGGGAGATCTTGGCGCGCTCCTCGTCCGGGATCGGCCGGTCGGCGCGGCAGAGCAGGGCGTCCGGCATGATGCCGATCTCGCGCAGCTTCTGGACGCTGTGCTGCGTCGGCTTGGTCTTCAGCTCGCCGGCGGCGGGGATCCACGGCACCAGCGTGAGGTGCAGGAAGGCGCAGCTGCCCGGGCCCATCTTCAGGCTCATCTGGCGCACGGCCTCGAGGAAGGGCAGCGACTCGATGTCGCCTACGGTGCCGCCGATCTCGACGATGGCCACGTCGAGGTCGTTGCCGGCGCCGCGGCGGATGAAGTCCTGGATCTCGTTGGTGACGTGCGGAATCACCTGCACCGTCTTGCCGAGGTAGTCGCCGCGGCGCTCCTTCTCGAGCACGCTCTTGTAGATCTGGCCGGTGGTGAAGTTGTTCGTCCGCTTCATCCGCGTGGTGATGAAGCGCTCGTAGTGGCCGAGGTCGAGGTCGGTCTCGGCCCCGTCTTCGGTGACGAACACCTCGCCGTGTTGGAACGGCGACATCGTCCCGGGATCGACGTTGAGGTACGGGTCGAGCTTGATGAGGGTGACCTTGAGGCCGCGCGATTCGAGGATCGCGGCGAGCGACGCCGAAGCGATGCCCTTGCCCAAGGAGGACACCACGCCGCCGGTGACGAAGACGAACTTGGTCATTGCGAGACGGCACTCGTCACGAGTGCCGTGGTGGAAATCGCAATTATATCGGCGGGGTCCGCGCGCCTCGGAGCCGGCTCATCCCACCATGCGCATTCCGACCGCCGGTCCCATTTGACTAGACCAGCTTCTCGCCCGGGTGCGTGATCTTGCGCATCACTTCGTAGCGCGACGACGGGACGCAGAGCGGCGCCTTCGCCGTGCCGTCGGCGTCCCATTGCGGGTCGTCGATCGACTCGAAGCCGAGGCGGAGCTTCTCGCCCCAGCTGTTGCGGATCATCTGGAAGTAGGGGTTTTCGTTGTCGATGCAGACGACCTGCGTGCTCTGCAGGCGGTCTGCCTCGTAGACGCAGAGGTCGAGCGGCAGGCCGACGGACAGGTTGGATTTCAAGGTGGAGTCCATCGACACGAGCACGCACTTGGCCGCCTCGTCGAGCGGCGTCGACGGGCGCAGCATGCGGTCGAGGACGGGCTTGCCGTACTTCGACTCGCCGATCTGGAAAAAGCAGGTCTCGCGCGTCGCCTCGATGAAGTTGCCGGCCGAGTAGACGAGGAACAGGCGCATCGCCTCGCCGCCGATCTGGCCGCCGAAGATCATGCTCGCGTTGAAGTCGAAGCCGGCCTTCTTCAGCGAGGCGCCGTCCTGCTCGTACACGTGGCGCACCGCCGCGCCGAGGACGCGGGCGGCGTCGAACATGCTGCGCGCGTTCCAGATCGTGATCGGCGGGCCGTCGCCGTCGTCCAGCTCCTCGATCTGCAGGATCTCGCGCACCTGCTGCGAGATCGACAGGTTGCCGGCCGACAGCATCACCATGAAGCGATCCCCCGGCCGCTCGTAGATCATCATCTTGCGGAAGGTGCCGATCTGGTCGAGACCCGCGTTCGTCCGCGAATCGGAGAGGAAGACGAGGCCGGCGTCGAGCTTGACGCCTACGCAATAGGTCATGGGATGTCTCGTGGCAGTGCCTTCAGGCGGTAGAGCGCATCGAGCGCTTCCCGGGGGGTGAGCATATCGGGGTCGATGCCGGCCAAGGCGGCCGCGAGTGCGCCATCCGCCACGCCGGTGGCCACGCCCGGGCCGGGCTCGATGCCGCCCGGCGGCGCCGCGAACAGGTCGATCTGCGGCTGGCGCGCGACACGCTCGGCCTCGAGCCCTTCCAGCGCCGCGCGCGCGTGACGCAGCAGCGATGCCGGCATGCCGGCGAGCCGGGCGACCTGGACCCCGAAGCTGCGGCTCGCCGGCCCCGGCTCGATCTCGTGCAGGAAGGCGATGTCGTCGCCCGACTCGATGGCGCCGACGTGCACGTTGAGGGCGCGCTCGTGCCGCTGCGCGAAGTCGGTCAGCTCGAAATAGTGCGTGGCGAACAGGGTGAAGGAGCGGTTCTTCTCGTGCAGGTGGTGGGCGATGGCGCCGGCCAGCGCCAAGCCATCGAAGGTCGACGTGCCGCGGCCGATCTCGTCCATCAGCACCAGCGAGTGCTCGGTCGCGGTGTGCACGATCGCGGCCGCCTCGGTCATCTCGACCATGAACGTCGACTGCGCATTGGCGAGGTCGTCGGCGGCGCCGATCCGGGTGTGGATGGCGTCGAGCGGCCCGAGCCGGCACGTCGCGGCGGGCACGTACGAGCCCATCGACGCGAGCAAGGCGATCAGTGCGACCTGGCGCATGAAGGTGCTCTTGCCGCCCATGTTGGGGCCGGTGATGACGAGCATGCGGCGCCGCGCATCGAGCCGGCAGTCGTTGGCGATGAACGGCTGGCCGGTCTCGCCGAGGCGGGCCTCGACCACCGGATGCCGGCCGCGCTCGATCTCGATGCACGGCTCGCGCACGAATCGGGGCCGGCACCAGTCGCCGCGCCGCGCCACCTCGGCCAGTGCTGCGAGCGCGTCGACCGCGGCCAGCGAGCGGGCCACCGTGGACAGCGCGTCGAGGTGCGGCAGCAGGTCGTCGAGGAGGGCGTCGTAAAGCTCCTTCTCGCGCGCCAGGCAGCGCTCGCCCGCCGACAGCGCCTTGTCCTCGAATGCCTTCAGCTCGGGCGTGATGAAGCGCTCGGCATTC
>NZ_JANODC010000483.1:0-1916 GCF_031412495.1 Rhizobacter sp.
GCCGGCATCGGCGATCGAGTACTCCTGCCAGCCGCCGAAGGCGACGACCTTGTCGCCGGCGCGGTAGCCCGGGTGCTTGGAGGCGACCACCTCGCCCACCGTGCCGCCCTGCATCACCTTGTCGAGCGGCTGCGGCTGGGCGTAGCTCCTACCGTCGTTCATGCGTCCACGCATGTACGGGTCGAGGCTCAGGTAGTGGGTGCGGATCAGCACCTGCCCGTCGCCCGGCTCGGGCACGGGCGCCTCGACGAGACGGAAGTTCTCGGCATTGGCCTCGCCTTCGGGACGCGAGACGAGGTGGATCTGCTTGTTCATCGTGGGCATGGCTGGCTCTCAGTCGGAGGCGTTGGGTCTCTGGATCCGCCTGCCGCCGACCGGCAGGCCTTTCAGGAACTTGAACGTGCCGGTCGCGTGGGCGACGAGCTCCCCGCCGGCGTCGAAGACCGAGCCTTCGCAGAACGCCATCGACGCCGTGCGGTGCAAACGCCGACCCTTGCCGACCAGGCGGCCGAGGGCCGGGCGCAGGAAGCTGGTCTTCATTTCGATCGTGGCGGCGCCGACGGTGTCGACCTCGCCCGTCGGCCCCGGGCTGCGCGCGGCGTGCGCCATGGCGATGTCGAGCAAGGTCATGGTCACGCCGCCGTGCGCCACGCCCCAGGAGTTCGTGAGCTCCTCGCGCAGCTCGACGGCGATATCGGCCTCGTCGTGCTCGAAGCGGAGCAGCTCGAAGCCGAGCGTCTCGGCGAACGGGATGTGGACCAGGAACTTCAAGTCGATCAGGCGGCGATGATGGCCGACACGCCGCCGTCGATCGGCAGGACCTGGCCGGTGATGTGCTTGCCGGCACGCGACGCGAACAGCAGCGTCGCGCCCTTGAGGTCGTCGTCGTCGCCGATCCTGAGCAGCGGTGCGTGCCCGGCCAGGTTCTGCGCGCCGATCCGGTCGATCGTTCCCTTGGTCATTTTGCTGGGGAACATGCCCGGCGCCAGGGCGTTGACGTTGATGTTGTACTTGCCCCATTCGCCGGCCAGCGTGCGCGTGAAGTTGACGACCGCGGCCTTGCTCGTGTTGTAGGCGACCATCGCCATGTCGGCGCTGTTGCCGGCCAGGCCGGCGATCGAGGCGACGTTGATGATCTTGCCCTGCCGGCGCGGGATCATGCTGTGCTTGCCGATCGCCTGGCTCATCAGGAAGATCGAGCGGACGTTGAGGTTCATGACCTTGTCCCAGGCCTCGAGCGGGTGGTCCTCGGCGGCGGCGCCCCAGGTCGCACCGGCGTTGTTGACGAGGATGTCGACGTGCCCCATGCGGGCGATCGCGTCCTGCGCGACGCGGACGATCTCGCTCGGCTGGCTGGCGTCGGCGGCGATCCAGATCGCCTCGATGCCCCGCTCCTTCAGGTGCCCGGCCGACTCCTCGAGGTCGGACGCCTTGCGCGACGTGAGCATCACCTTGGCGCCGGCCTCGCCGAGCGCCTCGGCGATCTGCAGGCCGAGCCCGCGCGAGCCGCCGGTGATGAGCGCCGTCCTGCCGGCGAGGTCGAACAGTTCACGGACGTGGGTGCTCATGGCTTGGCTCCGGTTTCGGGTGGGGACATCGGCTCCGCTTCCTCGCCCATGCGCGAGCGGACCCAGATCAGGACGGCGCCCCCGGCCGCGGCCAGCGCGCCGGCGATGATGACGCCGATGCCGTACGAACGCCCTTGCTGCTGCAGGGCCAGGCCGATGCACATCACGATCATCCCGCCGTAGATCAGCATCCAGGTCCAGGACCCGAGGCGCTCGCGCGACAGCTTCAAAAGGCGTCCTCGGCCATCGTGCGGCAGGTGTCGTCTCGCGTCTCGACGACGCCGAGCCAGGCGTCGATGCGCGGCAACTCGTAGCGGAAGAAGTAGCGGCAGGCGGCGAGGCGCCCGG
>NZ_JANODC010000484.1:0-15167 GCF_031412495.1 Rhizobacter sp.
TTCTCGACCCACTCGGCCGGCGGCATCTCGATGAACGACTTCGTCTGCGCCGCCAAGGCCGATGCCCTCGTCGCCTTCGTCGGCTGAGAACGGGCGGGTCGTCTCGGGTCATGGCCGGCACGTGGTCGTCGAGACCACCGAGGGCCGCCGCATCCTCTGCCACTCGCGCGGCAAGAAAAGCACGCTGGTCGTCGGCGACCTCGTCCGCTGGACGCCGACCGGCGACGAGGGCGTCGTCGACGCAACGCTGCCGCGGCGGAACTGCCTGCACCGGCAGGACGAGTGGAAGACGAAGGAGTTCGCGGCCAACATCGACCAGCTGCTCGTCGTCGTCGCGGCCGAGCCCATCTTCAGCGAATCGCAGCTGGCCCGGGCCCTGATCGCAGCGGGCGCGGCCGGCATCGAGGCAAGGATCGTCCTCAACAAGCGCGACCTGCCGGCCTTCGCCGCCGCCGAGGCACGTCTCGCGCCCTACGTCGCGATGGGCGTGGCGGTCATCGCCCTGGCGCTGAAGCAGAAGCCCGCCGAGGCCCGACGGGTGCTCGAGCCCGTGCTGGACGCCAAGGCCACGCTGGTGCTCGGCCCGAGCGGCGCGGGCAAGAGCACGCTCGTCAACCTGATGGTCGAGGACGCCCGCGTGCAGGTCGGCGAGATATCGCGCGCGCTCAACAGCGGCCGACACACCACGACGGCGACGCACTGGTACTGGCTCGACGCGCAGCGCACCAGCGCCCTCATCGACTCGCCTGGGTTCCAGGAGTTCGGCCTGCGCCACGTCGCCGCCGATCAGCTCGCGGCCCTGATGCCGGACATCGGCGGCCAGGCCGAATGCCGCTTCTACAACTGCACGCACCTTCACGAGCCCGGCTGCGGCGTGCTCGCGGCCCTGGCCCGGGGCGACATCGCCGAGTCGCGCTACCGCCTCTACGCCGAGATCCGCGCCGAGCTCGCTGCCTAGCGCCTCGTGATCAGCCGATGAGGTTGGCGAGCGAGAGCAGCGCGAGCAGGAGCATCCAGAGCACGACCGAGCGCCAGACCAGCGCGACGATGCTGCGCAGGTGGCCGAGTTGTGGCGGCACGCCGGGGGTCGAGCCCTCGGCATCGGCCGACAGCGGCGGCGCGCCCGACTCGAAGGTCTTGGCGCGGTCCGGAGTGATGCCCGGAGCCGAACCGCCCCCGAGCTGAACGCCCACGGCCCCCGCTGCGGCAGCGAGGATCACGCCTTCGTTGTCGTACTTCCAGAGTCCCGCGTCTCGGCGCCAGCCGTTCACAGCTTCCTCGAAGTTGCCGACGACCGCGAAGCCGGATGCCGTGAGGCGGGCCGGCACGTGGTCGAGCACCTGGAAGAGACGCAGCGACAAGGCCATGAGCCGCACGTTCATGGCGATGCCGCTGTCGCCGCTGCGGTAGGCCCAGTAGCGGCTCACGAACTCGGCGAGGCGGTAAAGCACCGCGCCGGCCGGCCCGAGGCCGAAGGTCGAGAGCAGCACGAACCAGAAGAAGACGCCGAACACGTGCCGGTGCGCCGCCAGCAGGGAGTGCTCGATGACGTGACGCAGGAACTCGGCCGCGGGCAACTCGCTCGCGTCGAGGTGACGCCACTCCGCCAGCAGCCGCCGCGCCTCGTGCTCGTCGCCGCGGTCGAGCGCCGTGCGGATGTCGGTGAAGTAGTGGCTGAATTGGCGAAAGCCGAGCGTCAGGTACAGGACGGCCACATTGAAGGCCAGGCCGAGCAGCGTGCTGACCTGCGTGAGGCCGGCGTAGAGGCCCCAGCAAACGAGCGCCGGGACCAGCACCGTGATGCACCAGACGACCCAGGCGTGGGCTTCGCGTCCGGCATCGAAGTTGCGGGCGGTGCCGCGAATCCACGCGGTCAGTGCATCATGAATCGGGTTGCCCCGCGGAAGGGGCTTGACCTGCTCGAGCAGTAGCGCAAACAGGACGGCGAAAAAACTCATCGCGGCCCATCATAGCGGCCGGGTCCGCGGCTCAGGCGGCGAGGAATCGGTAGAGGTTGCGCAGCATGGCCGCGGTCGCGCCCCAGATGAAGTAGCGCCGATGCTGCCCGTCGGCGCCGGGCCCGTGCCACGGGATCGACAGGAACTCGCGCCGATAGCCCGCCATCTCGACGGCATGGCGCTGATGATTCGCCGGGTTCATCAACCAGGCGAGCGGCACCTCGAAGACCTCGGCGACCTCGAACGGATCGGGCTGCAGCACCACGCCCGGCCGGACGAGGCCGACGACGGCGGTGACGACGAAGCCGGTGCTGGTGGTGTACGTCGGCAGGCTGCCCAGCACCTCGACTTCCGTGCGAGCCAGGCCGATCTCCTCGTGCGCCTCGCGCAAGGCCGTCGCCACCGCGTCGGCGTCGTGCGGCTCGGCGCGCCCGCCCGGGAAACTGATCTGGCTCGGATGGTCGTGGAGGTGGTCGGTGCGCCGCGTCAGCAGCACCGTCGGCTCGTCGCGAAGGACGAGCGGAACGAGGACCGACGCATCCGTGGGCGATCGCTCGACGATGCGGCTTTCGCCGACGATCTCGGGTCGCCACGCCGGCGGCTGGACGAAGCGCAGGCGCAGCGCAGCCGGGTCGATGCTCGCCGGCGAAACGGGGGGAAGGTGCGAATCGGACCCGAGGACGGCGACGTCCTCGGGCTGGAACGGCAGGCTCAGGCCAGCTTCTCTTTGATGCGGGCCGACTTGCCCGAGCGGCTGCGCAGGTAGTAGAGCTTCGCCCGGCGCACGTCGCCGCGCCGCTTCACCTCGATCGAGGCGATCAGCGGGCTGTAGGTCTGGAAGGTGCGCTCGACGCCCTCGCCGCTCGAGGTCTTGCGGACGATGAAGCTCGAGTTGAGGCTGCGGTTGCGCTTGGCGATGACCACGCCCTCGAACGCCTGCAGCCGCTTGCGCGTGCCTTCCACGACGCTGACGCTGACGATCACGGTGTCGCCGGGGGCGAACGAAGGAATGGTGCGGTTGAGGCGAGTAATTTCCTCGCGCTCGAGGGTCTGGATCAGATCCATGGGGGCTCCTGTCGATCGTGCGCGCGCTGTGGTGTTGGCACCGGGCCGATGGCCCGGTTGTTCGAAGCGGGCCGGTGGCCCTGGGCGGCAGAGGATCGGAAAACCCGGAATTATAGCTTTGGCGTCTGCCTCGCGGCCAGCACCGCTTCGTCGGCGGCGTCCAGCCGACCCTGCGCCCTCGCCAGCTCGATCAGGTCGGGACGGCGCTCACCGGTCGCCAGGAGCGCCTGATCGCGCCGCCAGCGCTCGATGGCGGCGTGGTGGCCGGAAAGCAGCACGTCGGGGACCGCGACCGCGCCTTGGCCGAGGTCGAGCCGTTCCGGACGGCTGTAGTGGGGGCAGTCGAGCAAGCCGTCGGAGAAGCTGTCCTGCTGGTGCGAGCGCGCATCGCCGAGCACGCCGGGCTGCAGCCGGGCGACGGCATCGAGGAGCACCAGCGCCGGCAGGTCGCCCCCCGACAGCACGTAGTCGCCGATGCTGAGCTCGAGGTCGACGCGGGCGTCGATGAAGCGCTGGTCGACGCCTTCGTAGCGGGCGCAGAGGAGGACGGCGCCGGGACCGGTCGCGAACCCGGCGACACGATCCTGGCGCAGCGGCTGGCCCGCCGGCGAGAAGTTGACCAGCGGCGCCGGGGCCGCCTCGGCGCGGGCGGCGCGAACGGCTGCCAGGGCGCGCTCCAGCGGTTCGACGAGCATCACCATGCCGGGCCCGCCGCCGTACGGCCGGTCGTCGACGCGGGCATGCGGCGGATCGCCGAAGTCGCGCAGGTTCCACAGGTGAAGCTCAACTTGCCCGGACTCGAACGCCCGCCTCGTCACGCCATGCGCCCGATGCGCCGCAAACAGCTCCGGGAAGAGCGTGACGACGTCGAAACGCATCAGTAGTCGCTCCCCCAGTCGACGACGATGCGGCGCAGTGCCGTGTCGACGCTGTCGACGTAGGCGGCGACAAATGGGATCAGCCGCTCCTCGGCGGCCGCTTCGGCGGCCTGCACGCGCAGCACGCTCTGCGGGCCGGTGTCGAGCAAGCCGACGACGGCCCCCAGGGTGGCGCCCTGGCGATCGAGGACGGTGCAGCCGATGAGGTCGGCCCAGTAGAACTCGTCGGCGCCGACGGCCGGAAAGCTCGACCGCGACACGAGAACGCGAGCGCCGCGCAGCGCCTCGGCCGCGTTGCGGTCGGCGATGCCGACAGCCTGGGCGACGAGCCCGTCGCCGTGCTCCCGCACTCGGGTGATCTCGAGCGATGCGGGGAGAGTCCCCGGCAGCGGCGACCGCTCCGGCGCCTGCAGGTGCCATCGGCGTGCCGCGCAAAGCGCCTCCGCAGGATCCGCGTAAGGGTGGACCTTGAACCAGCCCTGAAGCCCGTACGCCTCGCCGATTCGGCCGACCTCGAGGGCGTCGGAGGGCCTGGCTTCGGGCGGCTCCATCGCGACGGCAGGGACTCGACCGGACCTGCGGCGAGGCGGGCTGCCGTCCCGGCGTGTCAGGCGGCGCTTTTGGCCTGCTCGACGAGGCGCTGCACCGTGGGCGACATCTGCGCGCCGTGTCCGGTCCAGTGCTCGACACGGTCGAAGGCGATGCGCAAGGGTTGCTCGCTGCCCGACGCGACCGGGTTGTAGAAGCCGACGCGTTCGATGAATCGGCCGTCCCGGCGCAAGCGCGAGTCGGCGACGACGATGTTGAAGAAGGGGCGCTTCTTCGCCCCGCCGCGAGCCAGCCGGATGACGACCATGGTGTGTTCCTCGAGTAGCGAGACGGATCCCGCGAAAAACCGAGCATTATAAACTCGCCGCGCCTGCGCCCCGCCACCTCCTCCATGACCGCGCCCATCCACGTCCGCCCGAGCACCGCGGCCGACGTCGCTGCGGTGGCCGCCATCTACGCCTGGCATGTCGTGCACGGCACCGGTACCTTCGAGCTCGACGCGCCTGCCGAGGCCGAGATGGCGAGCCGCCGCCAGGCGGTGCTTGCGCACGGCCTGCCCTGGCTCGTCGTCGAGAGCGGCGGCGAGCTCCAGGGCTACGCGTACGCAGACGCCTTCCGGCCGCGGCCGGCCTACCGCTTCTGCCTGGAGGACTCCGTCTACCTGGCCCCGGAAGCGATCGGGCGCGGCTTTGGCCGGCTGCTCCTGGCCGAGCTGCTCGCCCGCTGCCAGGCCGCGGGTGCCCGGCAGATGCTCGCCGTCATCGGCGCCTCGGCCAACGCGGCGTCGATCGGCGTCCATCGCGCGCTGGGCTTCGAGCCCGCCGGCATCATCCGATCGGCGGGCTGGAAGTTCGGGCGTTGGCTCGACGTCGTGTTCATGCAGCGCAGCCTCGGCCTCGGGGCGAGCACAGCGCCCAGGCCATGAGCGCCGCCGCGGTCCGGCCTCGCTCGAAGGCGCTGGCCACCTGGGTCGCGCTGGTGGGCGGCAGCCTCGGCCTGCACCGCTTCTACCTGCATGGCCGCGGCGACCTCTGGGCCTGGGCCTACCCTCTCCCGACCCTCGCCGGCGCCTACGGCGTCTGGCGCATGCGCGAGTTCGGCGTCGACGATCGGCTCGGCAGCATGCTGGTGCCCCTGCTCGGCGTCACCCTCGTGGCTGCCATGCTCAGCGCCATCGTCTATGGCCTCACCGACGATGCCCGCTGGGCGGCGCGCCACGGGGCCGGGGTATCGGGCGGGCGATCGGCATGGCCGACGGTCCTCGGCGTCGCCATCGCCCTGGCCGCAGGAGCGACGGTCACGCTGGCGACCATCGCTTTCACCGCGCAGCGCTATTTCGAGTCGCTGGCACCCATCGGAAGCTGATCGGAAGAGCACCAGGCTGACGGCGTAGAAGGTCGCGCGAGCTTGAGAAAGCCTGCGACGACGACGGCCTGCCTCGGCTGGAGCACGCCGGTCGACACGGCGGTGCGATCGAGTTCGCCGCGCCGTGGAGCCGAGCGCGGGCCTGGACCTGAGCTCGGCAGACACAATCGCCGCACCTGAAGAACGGAGTGACGGTGCCCGCTGAGCTCGAAGCCAACTCGCCCCCGGCGACCGACACGGCCCTGATCGTGCGGGGGCTGGAGTGCCGCCGCGGCGAACGTCCGCTCTTCACCGGGCTCGACTTCACCGCCGCCGCGGGCGCCATCGTCTGGGTTCGCGGCGCCAATGGCCGGGGCAAGACGACCCTGCTGCGCACGCTCGCCGGCCTGTCGGCACCGGCCGCGGGGACGATCGTCCGCCGTGGTGCCGCGGCGACCGGGCGCCCGCTCTACCTGGCGCATGCGAACGCGCTGAAGGACGATCTGACCGTCGGCGAATCCCTGGCCTTCCTGATCGGCCTTCACGGCGACGAGGTCCGGCCGGAAGCGCTCGCCGCCGCGCTCGAACGCTTCGGCATGGCATCGCGGCGCGACGCGCCCGTCCGCACCCTGTCGCAGGGGCAGCGGCGCCGGGTCGCCCTGGCCCGCCTGGCGGCATCCGCGCGGCCGGCGCTCTGGCTCCTCGACGAGCCCTACGACGCGCTCGACGCGGACGGCGTCGCCACCCTCGACGCACTGCTGGCCGCCCATGCGGGCGGCGGCGGCACCGTCGTGCTGACGAGCCACCTGCCGCTGTCGATCGCCATGCCGGCGCCTTCGGTCGTCCAGCTCGAGACAGCAGCCCGGGCCGACGGCCTGGACGCCATCGAGCCGGCCGCGGCATGAGCGGCGCGTTCGCGGTCCTGCTGGCACGCGATCTTCGCCTGGCCGCGCGGCGGCGCAGCGAGGCGCTGCTGCCGATCGGCTTCTTCACCGTCGCCATCAGCCTCTTCCCGCTCGGCGTCGGCCCCGAGGCGGCGACCCTGCGCCTGATCGCGCCGGGCGTGATCTGGGTCGCGGCCCTGCTGGCGGCGATGCTGTCGGTGGGCCAGCTCTACGCCGCCGACCTGGCCGACGGCTCGCTCGAGCAGATGCTGCTCGCCGATCCGTCGCGGCTGCGCATCGCGGTGGCGAAGGCAGCGTCGCACTGGCTGCTGACCGGCTTGCCGCTGGCGATCGCCGCGCCGGTGTTCGGATTGATGCTCGGGCTTGCGGGGCCCTCGATCCTCGCTCTCGTCGTGACCCTCCTGCTCGGCACCCCGGTCCTCAGCCTGTTCGGCGGCCTCGGCGCGGCCCTGACGCTCGGCCTGCGCGGCGGCGCCGTGCTGCTGATCGTGCTGATCGTGCCGCTCTGCGTGCCGGTGCTGATCTTCGGCGCCGGCGCGGTCGCCGCGGTCGAGGCGGGCCTCGGCATGCGCGGGCATCTCTCGCTGCTGGGCGCCCTGCTCATCGTCACCGCCCTGCTCGCGCCGCTCGCCACCGCCGCGGCCTTGCGGATCGCCACGGAATAGCCGGCAGCGGGTCGAGCCGGCAATATCCGGCGCCGCGACCCGCGATGGCGCTGGCCCGACAATACGGGCCGCATTCATGATCACCCGCCTCCCTTTCTTCCAGTTCGCCGCACCCTCCCGCTTCTACGCGTTCGCGGGCCGGATCGTCCCCTGGTGCTGGGCCGCCGCCGCTGCGCTGGCCGCGGCCGGCCTCTACATCGGCTTCTTCCGCGCCCCGACCGACGCGACGCAAGGCGAGGCTTACCGGATCATCTACATCCACGTCCCCGCGGCCTGGATGTCGATGCTGCTCTACCTCGCGATGGCGTTCTGGGCCGCCATCGGCTGGGCCTTCAACGCCAGGCTGGCGTCGATGCTGGCGCGGGCCATCGCGCCGACCGGAGCGATGTTCACGGTGCTGGCCCTGTGGACCGGCGCGATCTGGGGCAAGCCGACCTGGGGCACCTGGTGGGTCTGGGATGCGCGGTTGACATCGGAGCTGATCCTGCTCTTCCTGTACGCGGGCTTCCTGGCCATCGTCGCGGCCATCGACGACCCACGCCGTGCCGACAAGGCCGGCGCCCTGGTCGCCATCGTCGGCAGCGTCAACGTGCCCGTCATCTAGTTCTCGGTGCGCTGGTGGAACACGCTGCACCAGGGCGCCAGCGTCAGCGTCACGGCCGCCCCGACAATGGCCAGCACCATGCTCACCGCCATGCTGCTCATGACCTTCGCCTTCTGGGCCTACGCCTTCGCCGTCGTCTTCACACGGACGCGGGCCATCGTTCTCGAGCGCGAACAGCACGCGCGCTGGGCGGGCCAGGTGGCGCAGCGCCCGGCCCAGGCCGCCTCGGGAGCCACGACATGAACTGGAACAGCGCCTCCGAATTCTTCGCCATGGGCGGCTACGGGCTCTACGTGTGGGGTGCCTATGCCGTCACCGCGGCGTGCATGGTCGCCGAACCGGTGCTCGTCGGCTGGCGGCATCGGCAGGCCCGCCGCACGGCGGGCGGAGGCGCATCATGAAGCCGCGCCACAAGCGCCTGGCGATCGTCGCCGGCGTCCTCGTCGCCGTCGGGGCCGCTGCAGCGCTCGTCCTCGACGCCTTCCAGAGCAACCTGGTCTTCTTCTATTCGCCGACACAGATCGTCGCCAACGAGGCGCCGGTAGCGCGCACCTTCCGCGTCGGCGGCCTGGTCCGCGAAGGCACCGTCAAGCGCGAGGGCACGCGGGTCGACTTCGTCGTCACGGATACCGCCAGGGACATTCCGGTGCGCTACGAAGGCATCCTCCCCGACCTGTTCAAGGAGGGCAAGGGCGTGGTCGCGCAGGGCCAGCTGAAGGACGGCGTCTTCTTCGCCCGCGAGGTGCTCGCCAAGCACGACGAGAACTACATGCCGCCCGAGGCGGCCGAGGCCCTGAAGAAGGCGCAGCAGGGCAACCCGAAGCTCGCCGAGACGATGAGCGGCGGCGCGCCCAAATGAGACTGCCGTGATTCCGGAACTCGGTCACTTCCTGCTCTGGCTCGCGCTCGGCCTGTCGGCCGTGCTCGGCACGCTGCCGCTCGTCGGCGCGGCGAAGAACCGTGCCGACTGGATGGCGGTGGCGCGGCCGTCCGCGCGCGCCCTGTTCGCGCTGGTGGCGCTGTCGTTCGTCTGCCTCACGGCGGCCTTCGTCGGCAACGACTTCTCGGTCCTCTACGTCGCCTCGAACTCGAACCGCTTGCTGCCGCTGCACTACCGCATCAGCGCGGTCTGGGGCGGCCACGAAGGCTCCATGCTGCTGTGGGTGCTGATGCTCGCGTTCTGGACCGTCGCCGTCGCCACCTTCAGCCGGCACCTGCCGGACAAGGTCATCGCCCGCATCCTCGCGGTGATGGGCTGGCTGTCGTTCGGCTTCCTGCTCTTCCTGCTCGCGACTTCGAACCCCTTCGACCGCCTGGTCCCCGCAGCCGCCGAAGGCCGCGACCTCAACCCGCTGCTGCAGGACCCGGGCATGGTGATCCACCCGCCGATGCTCTACATGGGCTACGTCGGCCTGTCGGTGGCGTTCGCCTTCGCCGTCGCGGCATTGATCGGCGGCAACCTCGACGCGACCTGGGCCCGCTGGACGCGGCCCTGGACCACGGCCGCCTGGATCTTCCTGACCCTCGGCATCGCGCTCGGCAGCGGCTGGGCCTACTACGAGCTCGGTTGGGGCGGCTGGTGGTTCTGGGACCCGGTCGAGAACGCATCGTTCATGCCGTGGCTGGTGGCCACCGCATTGATCCACTCGCTGGCCGTCACCGAGAAGCGGGGCGCCTTCAAGTCGTGGACCGTGCTGCTCGCGATCATGGCCTTCTCGCTGTCGCTGCTCGGCACCTTCCTGGTCCGCTCGGGCGTGCTCTCGTCGGTGCATGCCTTCGCCACCGACCCGAGCCGGGGCCTGTTCATCCTCGCCTTCCTCGTCGTCGTGATCGGCGCCTCGCTCGGCCTCTATGCCTGGCGCGCGCCGAGCGTCGGCCTGGGCGCGCGCTTCGCCCTCCTCTCGCGCGAGAGCCTGCTGCTGGCCAACAACGTGCTGCTCGTCGTCGCCTGCGGCGCGGTCCTCCTCGGCACGCTCTACCCGCTGGCGCTCGATGCGATGAACCTCGGCAAGATCTCGGTCGGGCCGCCCTACTTCGACACCGTCTTCGTGCCCTTGCTGACGCCGCTCGTGTTCCTGATGGGCGTCGGGCCCCTGGCGCGCTGGAAGGCCGCCGAGCTGCCCGACCTGGCGACGCGCCTGCGCTGGGCCGCCGGCGTGGCGGTCGTCGCGACCATCGTCGCCGCCTGGCTGCAGGGCGGCGTCGGCATCGTCGCGGCGACCGGCCTGCTGATGGCGTTCTGGATCGTCGCCTCGCTCTCCACCGACCTCGTCGAGCGCCTGCGACCCACGGGCGGCCTGCACCGGGGGGTCGTGCACCGGGCCCGCCAGATCCCGCGCTCGGTGGCGGGGATGATGCTGGCGCACCTCGGCATCGCCATCTTCATCTTCGGCGTCACGATGGTCCGCACCGGCGAGGTCGAGCGCGACGTCCGCATGAACATCGGCGACAGCACGGAGGTCAAGGGAACGGTCTTCACCTTCCGCGGCACGCGCGAGCTGCAGGGGCCGAACTACCGCGCGGTCCGCGGCGACATCGAGGTGACCAAGGGCGGCCGCCGCATCGTCACCCTGCACCCCGAGAAGCGCTTTCACCCCGCCTCGCAGTCGACGATGACCGAGGCCGACATCGACGTCGGCTTCACGCGCGACCTTTACGTGTCGCTCGGCGAGGCGGTCGGCGGCGGCGCCTGGATCGTGCGCATCTACGTCAAGCCCTTCATCGACTGGATCTGGGGCGGCTGCCTCGTGATGGCGCTCGGCGGCCTGCTCGCGGCGACCGACCGGCGCTACCGCGCCCGCGTGCGCCAGACCGGCGCCGCCCCGGCCGCGGGAGCCGCGGCCGCATGAAGCGCCTCTGGTTCCTGATCCCGCTCGCCGCCTTCCTCGCCCTCGCCGTCATCCTGGCCATCGGGCTGAAGCGCGACCCGCGCGAGGTGCCGTCGCCTCTGATCGGCAAGCCGGCGCCGCGCTTCGCCCTGCCGCGCCTCGACGATCCATCGAAGACGATCCGCCTCGAAGAACTGCGCGGCAAGGTCTGGATTCTTAACGTCTGGGCCTCGTGGTGCGTCGCCTGCCGCGAGGAGCATCCGCTGCTGATGGAGTTCGCCAAGAAGGGCCTGGCGCCGATCTACGGCCTCGACTACAAGGACGAGCGCGCCGACGCGACGGCCTGGCTGGCGCGCTTCGGCAACCCGTACGAGGCATCGCTCGTCGACGCCGACGGCCGCGTCGGCATCGACTTCGGCGTCTACGGCGTGCCCGAAACCTTCGTCATCGACCGCGACGGCATCATCCGGCTCAAGCACATCGGCCCGCTCACGCCGCACGTGCTCGCGACGAGGATCGAGCCGCTGCTCAGGAAGCTCGACCTGTAGTGCGCCGCTGCGTCGCCTTCTTCTTCGCCGGTCTCGTCGCCCTCTGCGCCGCGGCCCGGGAAGCGCAGCCGGCAGCGGCCGACCCGGCGCTGGAGGCGCGGATGCTGCGCATTGCCGCCGAGCTGCGCTGCCTCGTGTGCCAGAACCAGACCATCGCCGACTCGGACGCGTCGCTGGCGGTCGACCTGCGCCGCGAGACGCGCGAGATGCTGAAGCAGGGCAAGAGCGATCGCGAGGTCATCGACTACATGACGGCTCGATACGGCGACTTCGTCCTCTACCGTCCGCCGCTCAAGGCGACGACGGCGCTGCTCTGGTTCGGCCCGGCCGTGCTGCTGCTCGGGGGCGGTGGGGTGCTGATCCTGGTGCTGCGCCGGCGCAGCCGGCTCGGTGCCGAGGTCTTCGAGCCGGACCTCGACGACGACGACGGCGACGTGGACCCGCCGGCGGCGCGGCCGGCCGGCGTCCGATGAGCGACGTGCAGGCGGCCGACCCGGATGCGAGCGGAAGCAGCGGCGCCCGGAGCCCCGCACCGCAGGCGCGGCCTTCGCGCGCCCTGATCGCCAGCATCGTCGCGGCGGTGGTCGCCGTCGCCGTCGCCGGTTATGCCAGGACCGGCTCGCCGCAGCTGGCCGGGCTCGGCGGCCGGGCAGCGCCGGCCGCCGCCACACCAGCGGCGGCCGGAAGCCAGCCGGGCGGCGATGCGGCCGCGATCGCCGCCCGGCAACGCAGCCTCGAGCAGATCGCGTCGATGGTCGACACGCTCGCCGAGCGCATGAAGAGCCGCCCCGACGACGCCGAGGGCTGGACCATGCTGGCCCGCTCGTACACCCTCGTCGGCCGCTTCGCCGAGTCGCTGCCCGCCTACCGGCGCGCCAGCGAGTTGCAGCCGGCCAACGCCGGGCTGCTTGCCGATCACGCGGACGCCAGCGCGGCCAGCCAGGGCACCCTCGCCAACCCGGAGACGATGCAGCTCCTCGAGCGGGCGCTGGCCATCGATCCGCAGCAGCCGAAGGCCCTGGCCCTGGCCGGCACCCTGGCCTACGAGCGCGGCGACTTCGCCGCCGCCGCCGGGCACTGGCAAAGGATCGTCGACGCCCTGCCGCCGGGCAGCGAGATGGCGCAACAGGTGCGGGCCGGGATCGCCGAGGCGCGCCAGCGCGCCGCCGGCGCGGCAGCATCCGGACCGGCAGCCGCCACCCCGCCGAGGACCGCGGCAGCATCGACGCCGGCGCCCAGGCGCACGACCGCCGCGACCTCGGCTCCGGCCGCGGCGAGCACCGCGATCACCGGCACCGTGACCCTCGCACCGGCGTTGGCGGGCAAGGCGGCGCCCGACGACACCGTCTTCGTCTTCGCCCGCGCCAGCGAAGGCGCGCGCATGCCGCTGGCCATCGTGCGCGCCCGCGTCGCCGACCTGCCGCTCGCCTTCACCCTCGACGACTCCTCGGCGATGTCTCCGGCGGCACGCCTGTCGGGCGCGACGAGCGTCGTCATCGCTGCGCGCATCAGCAGGACCGGCAATGCCATGCCGCAGCCGGGTGACCTGACCGGCGAGTCGGCGCCGGTGCCGCCGGGAACGCGCGACCTGTCGATCCGCATCGACCGCTCGGTCGAGAATCGCTGAGCGCAGGCACGCGCGCGTCCGGTCCGCTCAGTTGCGCGTGTCCACAACGAAGTCGGCGACGTCGGGTAGGGTGACGAACAGGCGATCGGGCCGTGCGCTCTCGATCGGCTCGCCGCCGTTGTAGCCGTAGGGCACGGCCCAGGCCGCGATGCCGGCGTTCCGTGCAGTCTGGACGTCGGTCGCCGAGTCGCCGACATGCGCCATCGTCGAGGCGGTGCCGCGAAGCGCCTGCAGCACGCGTTCGACCACGCGCCGGTCGGGCTTGCGTACCGGCAGGGTGTCGCCGCCGACGAGCACCTCGAAGAAGGCATCGATGCGCACCGCCTCGAGGATGATCCGGCTGTGGCGCTCGTCCTTGTTGGTCAGGCAGGCCAGGCGGATCCCGGCCGCACGCAGCCGCTCCAGGGTGACGACGCAGCCGTCGTAGGCCCGGCAGGAGCTGCCGGCGACGGCGGCGTAGTGGAAGGAAAAGCGCGCCCGCAGGGTCTCGACGTCGACCGCCGCATTGGCCTCGGGTGCCGAACGCAGCAGGCGCAGCATCAGCTCGCGGCTGCCGGCGCCGATCAGCTTCTCGATTGCCGGCAGCGGCCGCGGGGCCAGCCCGACTTCGCGCAGGGCGAGGTTGGCGGCCTCGGCGATCTCCCCCGCCGTGTCGACCAGGGTGCCGTCGAGATCAAAGCTGACGATCGTCGGCCGCGGCGCCGTCATTGCAGCGGTGTCGCTGCGTCGAGGCTGTCGCGCCGGCCCTCGAAACGCTCGAGGCGCTCGATCAGATGGTCGAGGTCGAGCTCGCGCTCGACGAAGTTGACACGCTCGGTGTCGACAGCGAAGACCGGTGCCCCCCGGTAGGAATGGAAGTGCTCGGCATAGGCGTCGCACAGGCGCGCCAGGTAGGCGGCGTCGATGGCGCGCTCCATGGCGATGCCGCGCCGGCGCACCCGCCCGAGCAGCGTCTCGGGCGATGCCTGCAGCCAGAGGACGAGGTCGGGCTCGCGCACCTGCGTGGCGACCTGCGCGTACATCTGCGCATAGAGGCGATGCTCCTCGTCGCTGAGGGTCAGGCGGGCGAAGAGCGCGTCCTTGGCGAGCATGAAGTCGCTGACGACGGCGGCGCCGAACACGTCGGGCTGGGCGATCGCCTGCACCTGCTTCTGGCGCTGGAACAGGAAGAAGAGCTGGGTCTGGAACGCGTAGCCGGCCATGTCGGCATAGAAGCGGTCGAGGAACGGATTCTCGGCCGGGCGCTCGAGCATGAGCTCGGCACCGAGCCGGTCGGCGAGCTTGCGCGCGAGGGAGGTCTTGCCGGCCCCGATCGGGCCCTCGATGGCGATGTGCCGGAAGCGGGCGAGCGGCAGGCTCATGCGGAGCGGAACACGAAGTACACGGCGCCGAGCATGCCGGGGCCGGCGCAGAGTAAGTCGAGACGAAGGGGATGTTTCATGAAGAAGAACGCGAAGGGAACGAAGACGAGCAGCGTGATCACCTCCTGGAGGATCTTCAGCTAGGCGGGCGTCATGAAGACGTTCGAGGCCGTGAGCACGAGGATGGTGTTGGCCGGGGCGGTCAGTGAATCGCTCATCGGGGCAGTCTAGGGTCTGCCGACCTAGGTCAACAGAGCCTAGCGACAGCCTGCGATACGACACCGGGCAGCAGGTCGGCAGCGCGGCCGAGGCCCGGAATCACGATGTCCGGAGCGACCTCGAGCAGCGGCACGAGCACGAACGCGCGCTCGTGCAGGCGCGGGTGGGGGACGACCAGGCCGTCGCCGTCGATCCCCTCTGCACCGTAGAGCAGCAGGTCCAGGTCGAGCGTGCGCGGCGCGTTGCGCCCGCTGCGCTCGCGGCCGTGCTGCGCCTCGATGCGGTGCAGGTGCGCCAGCAGCGCCGGCGCGGCGAGCGTCGTCTCGAGGGCGGCGACGGCGTTCACGAAGTCGGGTCCGGCGGCATCGACGGGGGCGGAGCGATAAAACGAGGACCGCGCCAGGAGACACGTGCCCGGCAGGGCCGCCAGCGCGTCGAAGGCCGCGTCGAGAACGGCCGCGCTCGCGCCCAGGTTCGAGCCCAGGCCGACGTGGACGATGACCGCCGAAGACGTGCGGTGCACGGCGGGTGGCGTTCGCGCTGCCTACGCGTTGCCGGAGCCGCCGCCGTCGGGAGGCGCCCCCTCGGCGGCGCCCGCGGGCCGGCGCCGCCGCCG
>NZ_JANODC010000485.1:0-14376 GCF_031412495.1 Rhizobacter sp.
CCAAAGGGCGCAAAGCGGCCTTTGGCCCGACGCCATGTCGAACGTTAGACCTCAGAACAACGTCCTGCCATCTCCCGCTATGCCTCGAATTGGCCCTCTCCTCGCAGCACTCGCTTGTGTCCTGTTCATCGGGTGCACCTCCCTGAGAACCGTGCTTGGAAGCGCAGAACTCGGCGCCGAAGATCGCAGCGTGATGCGTGCCGCGCTATCTGCATCTACCGAGAGCTGGAACCGTGGGGACTTGAAAGGTCACCTCGCCATCTACGACCCCGCGGTCACCTGGATGACGCAGGACGGGATAAGGCCCGGCGTTGATGCCATCGAGTCGTTCTTCAGCAAAAACTACTTCAGCGATGGCAAGCCAAAGCGAAACCTCCGAATGGAACAGGTCGCCGTTCGCTCACTGGCCGAGGGCTCAGCACTCATGACCGCTCGCTTCGTGCTGTTCGGCAATGAGAAACCGGAACAGTCCGGCTGGGTTACGCTTGTCTGGGTTCGCACCAGTGCTGGGTGGAAGGTCGTTCATGACCATTCAAGCTGAAGACAGGCAACGCCAGACGAGGCCTAACCTCTCGCTCGACCGACTCGCTAGGGCAGTCCTCCGCTCTCGGCCCAGCTCGGACGTTAGCGCGCGATCCAGTTAGTCCCTCGCCCCAAGCAAACGTTAGACTGCTATCGGACTTCCACTACTCATGAGGTGCCTGATGACCGTGAAAACCGCCGCTCAACTTGTCCAAGAAGCGAAAAGCAGTGTTGAGAATCTCACTCCCGATCAAGTCCAGACCGAACTCGCGACCGGAAAGGTTACTTTGGTGGATGTACGGGACGGTCCTGAGTTGGTTAACGGCACGATTTCGGACGCAATCCACGCCTCCCGCGGGATGCTCGAGTTTTATGCGGATCCGACCAGCCCTTACTACAAGGCGGAGCTCAACCCTGACAGCCGGGTCATCCTCCACTGCGCATCAGGCGGTCGTTCAGCACTCGCGGTTCACACGCTTCGCAGTCTCGGCTACAAGAACGTCGCGCATCTAGATGGGGGTTTCAAGGCTTGGCAGGCGGCTGGCAAACCCGTGCGCACATAAACGCCAGAGCTGTCAACGAATCGTTCGTCGGCCCCCCTCGGGTGCATGAGCATCTAGACCTCCGGCCGGTCCTGAGGCCGAGCGGAGCCAACCCTTCCATTGCGCGGACGCTCCAAAGGCCGCTTCGCGCCCTTTGCCCCGCCGCCCATGTTGAACGTTAGGTCCCGTCAACTCCGCAGCGCGTGCTGCCTGGTGACCGACTCATGCGCTCGTCGCTCGTAGTCATCATTGCGGGGGGCTGGAGAGCACAATCCAGTGGGCAATCCGCCCGAGGAGACTTCTCGTATGGCCGCCTACGTCATCTTCGACGTCGAGATTCGAGACGCTGAGCGCTACACAGACTTTATGAGCCAAGTGAAGCCTGCACTCGCCGCTGCCGGTGCACGCTATTTGGCACGAGGTGGGGCGCTCAAGGTCTATGAAGGCGACTGGCAGCCTCGCAGAATAGTCATCTTGGAGTTTCCCTCAATCGCTGCCTGGGAGGAGTTCTACTACGGGCCCGTCTATCAGGGCCTCAAGACCATTCGAGACCAATGCAGTTCCGCTCGCCTAGTCTCGGTCGAGGACATCGCCGCCTAGCGTGCAACAGCGGAAGAATGGCACCTAACCACTCCATCGAGCGGACGTTCCCAAGGGCGGTTCGCGCCCTTGGGCCCGCCGCTCATGGCGAACGTTAGGCCCCACTGAGCGGACGTTCCAAAGGACGTTTCGTGCCCTCGGCGCCGCCGCTCATGTGGAACGTTAGACGCCACCCGCCAGAACTCCCATGTATTCCAAGAGGTGACTCGTATGGTTTCGTTTCTGGATCCTGCGTCCGTGCACAAGCCCGGCTCCGCCTATAGCCACTCGGCCGTTGTCCCAGCGGGAACCGAACTGGTGTTCCTCTCAGGACAAGTCGGTCTACGACCCGACGGCTCAGCGCCGGCGTCCGTCGCGGAGCAGGCTGATCAGGTGTTCGCGAACATCTCTGCACTTCTCGCGGCACATGGGCTTGGCGCAAGCGCGCTCGTCAAGCTGACGACGTTCCTGGTCGCGGGGCGAGACATCCAGGCGGTTCGTGCTGCAAGGTCGAGATTCCTAGGCGGGCACCGGCCGACTTCCACCTTGGTCTTCGTCTCGCAGCTTGCCGAGTCGGCGTGGCATGTCGAGGTCGAAGCCATCGCAGCTCGATCAGCCGCCTAGCCCATGAGGGCGACGCCGAACTGCTCCATCAAGCGGACATCCTTCCGCGCGATTCGTCCGTCGCACGAAGTCCTGACGCCGTCCTGCAATGTGCACTCCGCGGAGGGCGCCGTCGGTGGTGCCCTCGGTCGCACTCGGGGTGCCTGCGGAGGAGCGAGCCGAGATCTGGTTCGCCGCTTCCAGAAACGAGCAACACCGCACGAATGCCAGTACCCCGGAGGACACGGTGAATCAGAAACCTATCCCGACTTGGCGCCTTGCACCAGCAGGCTTCGAAGGCAGGCGTCGCCGCGGCTCCCTGTGCTGCCACGCCGAGCATCACGCTGATGGTCGCCTCTCCTCGCTCTAGAGCAGCGGAGCGCCTCGGGCTGTCGATACTGGTGGCATTCCTGGTCGCGTTCGGCTGGTTCGTTTTGTGGGCGGGAGAAGTCTCGCTCAAGGGCAGGGGTGGGAGGGTAGGCCAACTCAGCGGAAGCGCAGCCGTCGTGGCGTCGTTGGCCTTCTTTGCGTTGGCGGTGGCTCTCATACCGCTGCTTGTCCGTTCGTTCGGTCTTCGCCGTCGCAGCGGGTTCCTCTTGGGACTGCTAGCCGCCGCCCCACCGCTCGTCCTCTTGGCGGCGAAGGGTCTGCTCGGTGCCACAGCGTGACATCCGACCCCCTCCCCCGAGCGGACGTCCAAAAGGCTCAACGCGCCGCGAAAGGCGCCCAGTTCATGGCCGAGCCTGTTCCTAGCGCGGCTTCCTTCGGCATTCGCGCGGCTTCTTCCGTGGCCGTTCTCTGCCTCGTCTACGGCGCTGTACTCGCCGTCGGCCTGCTCACGCTTCCTTCGCGCGATGCCCAGATCCAGGAGCCCTGGTTCACGCTCCTGGAACTGCTCACCATCGCCATTGCACCGGCGATCGTCACTTTCACGGCTGCGCTCCATGCCTTCGCGTCACCGGAGCGGAAGCCTGCCGCGCTGGCATCCCTGGCCTTCATGAGCATCTGCGCTTGCGTCACCTGCGTGGTTCACTTCGCGATCCTGACGCTCGGCCATCACCCGGCGATCTCAGGTCAGGCATGGGCAGGTCTGATCTTTTCCTTCCGGTGGCCCTCTATCGCCTACGCGCTGGATATCCTTGCCTGGGACGTCTTCTTCCCTCTCGGCGCCCTGTTCGCGGCTGCCGCCGTTCAGGGCCCCGGCCTGGCTCAGGTCGTACGCACGCTTCTGTATGCCAGCGCCGCTCTGGCGCTCGTGGGCCTGGCGGGTGCGCCTCTCGCGAACATGCAGGTGCGCAACGTCGGCATCATCGGTTATGCCGTTCTTTTTCCTGTCGCTGCCGCGCTCATGGTCGGCGTCTTCCGCCAGAACGAGAACGCGCGTGCGGCCTGACACCTCCATCGTTTCCCGATGGAAGCCACCCGTATCGTGCGAGTGGACGTCGTGTCGTTCTGCGAGGTCACTGCAGGTACGCGGCCAGCGGGGTAGAAGGCATTGCGGATCGCGCGCGAGCCGAACGAACGAATGCCGGTGGTCTGCAGCGTCTCGAGGTGCTGGGTGTCCGGCCTTCGGCTGCAG
This sequence comes from Rhizobacter sp., assembly GCF_031412495.1. Lineage (GTDB taxonomy): Bacteria > Pseudomonadota > Gammaproteobacteria > Burkholderiales > Burkholderiaceae_C > Schlegelella_A. The sequence goes on from NZ_JANODC010000485.1 coordinate 3,826, forward strand.
GCGCCTGACCCCCCGTCGAGCGGTATCCTGCGGCAGCGTGCTGCCTACGACTGCCGGACTCGGCAGCAAGGACCGAGGCCGTCGACCGTGGGCTCCCTCGAGTAGCTCCGCTCCATGCTTCCCTCTCTGACCTTCTTCATCGCCGCGCTCGTTCTTGCCGTCACTCCCGGTCCTGGAATCGCCTATGTCGTCGCGCGTACCGCGGCAGGCGGTCGCGGGGAGGGCCTGGCTTCCTGTGCTGGAACCGGCCTGGGGGGCATGCTCCACGTCGTCGCCGCGGCCTTCGGGCTGTCGGTGCTGCTGGCTCAATCAGCGGCGGCCTTCTCGATCGTCAAGTACGTGGGGGCGGCATACCTGGTCTACCTTGGCATCCGCTTGCTTCTGACCCGAGCCGCCTTCAAGCCGGTTCATGCCAAGGCGACCGGGGCTCGTCGCGCTCTGCTGGAGGGCATCTTGGTCGAGGCGCTGAATGTCAAGACCGCGCTTTTCTTCCTGGCCTTCCTGCCGCAGTTCCTGGTCAGCGGACTGTCGGTCGGGGTGCAGCTCGTCGTCATGGGCACCGTCTGCGTCGTGCTCAACACGCTGGTCGATGTCGTTGCCGTCTTTGGTGCGGCACGATTGCTCAGGGCCGAGGCGTCGGGGCCGCAGCGAGCGAGACTGCTGAACAAGGTCTCGGGGCTCACACTCGTCGGCCTTGGCTTGTATGTGGCGGCGTCCAAGCGAGGCGCCTGACACCCGCCGCGAGAGCGATGCGTCTGCCCGCCGGCGGGCCGGGAGCGAGATCCACCTGCGCTCGGCCGATGCGGCGGACGTGCCGTGTCTGAGTGCACTGGCCACGCAGATCTTCCTGGAGACCTACGCCACTTCCGGCATCAGTCTGGCGCTGGCCCGTGAGGCCGAGTCGCCGTTCTCGGCGTGCGCGTTTCGCGGGCGGCTGGACGACCCGTTCGGCCGCATCACGGTTGCCGAGCGCGCCGGTCATCTCATTGCCTTCGCGGAGCTCGTGCTCGGTGCAGGGCACGCGCTGGTGCGGTCCGCTTCCGTCGCAGAACTCAGGCGTCTGTACGTGCAGTCCCCGTTCCTGCGACGAGGAGTCGGCACGCGGCTGCTCAAGCGAACAGAGGCGTTGGCAGACGCCGAGGGCGTCTCTGCACTGTGGCTCACGGCGTGGGTCGGCAACCGGCGCGCACTGGCGTTCTATGCGAGTCGAGGCTACGAGGAGCTCGGTCGCACGGAGTACGCCTTCGAAGGCGAGGTCTTCGAGAACCGGCTGTTCGCCAGGACGCTTCGGGCCGGGACCTAGGCCCTAGGGAGCCAGCGCACGAAGCCGACTTCGAGCCCCAGGAAGTGCAGCAAGTGTCGCCACCCGCGCCCCGTTCCCTTTTCCAGGGCTATTCTGCCGGTGCGCTGACTGATGCGGCGCACCGGCACCACAACATGGAGGAATCCCATGGCGAAGATCCTTGTCAGCATCACCTGCGGACCGAACGACCCCACACGCGCCGCCCTTGCCTTCCTTGTAGCCAAGACGGCGATCGACGAGCACCACGAGGTCAGCCTGTTCCTGGCCGGGGATGCCGTGCAGCTCATCAGGGATTCGGTCCTGGACTCGCTGACAGGCCTCGGCACGGGCAGGCTGCGCGAGCACTTCGATGCGCTGGCGTCGGGTGGCGCAAAGTTCCACCTCTCGGGCATGTCCGCGAAGTCGCGCGGCGTGGCCGAGGCAGACCTGGCCGGCAAGCCGGCGGAGTTCGCGACGCCGAGCGTTCTCGTGAGGCTGTCGCTCGAGCACGATCGTGTCCTCAGCTACTGACGGTCTGGCGCTCGCCGGCCTGCTCCTGGCCTCGACCGCCGCTGCCGCGGGCGCCTGCACCGCGGGGGAGCACCGCCAGTTCGACTTCTGGCCCGGCGAGTGGAACGTCCGCGCTCCCGACGACAAGCTCGCCGGGGTCAACACCTTCATGGCCGCGTCCGGGCCAGTCGACCCCGACGGCGTCGGCCTCGCGCAAAATTGCGTGTCTGTTCCTCAAGGGAGTCGGCATGAAGACTGAGTTGCTCTACCTGCCTTGGGTCACGGTGCTCACAGGTCTCCTCTGGGTGCCCTACATCCTCGATCGCGTTGCCACTCGCGGGCTGATCGATGCGGTCGGCTATCCGAAGAGTCCGAAGCCGCAGTCGGAGTGGGCGCAGCGCCTCATGCGGGCCCATGCGAACGCGGTGGAGAACCTGGTCGTCTTCGCGACCCTCGTGCTGCTCGCCCATGCTCTGGGCGTCACCGGCACCGCCGTGGCGACGGCAGCGATCGTGTACTTCTGGGCCCGCGTCGTCCACGCCGTCTCCTACGCGTTCGCGATCCCGTGGGTGCGGACGCTGTCGTTCACGGTCGGGTTCTTCGCCCAGCCGCGATCGCCTGGCAGATCCTCATGCGCTGAGCGGCCGTGGGCATGAGCCGGGTGCCGCGCCACGCGGGCCAGATCCAGGGGTAGGCGCATGCACCAGGGCTCCTGTCTGTGCGGCGCGGTCCGCTTCACCGTGGCGGCCCCGCTGGAGCGGCCCGTGGCCTGCCACTGCGTGCAGTGCCGGAGGCAGTCCGGGCACTTCTTCGCGTCCACGAACGTGAAGCGCGCCGACCTGCAGGTCGCCGGAGACGAGCACCTCACCTGGTTCCAGTCGTCGGCCAAGGTACGCCGCGGCTTCTGCGCCCGGTGCGGCTCCTGGCTGTTCTGGGACCCGCCGCACAAGGACTGGACCTCGGTCGCCATGGGCGCGTTCGAGCAGCCCACCCGGACCGCGCTGGAAAGGCACATCTTCGTCGCCGAGAAGGGCGACTACTACGGGCTGGGCGACGGCCTGCCGCAGAACGAGCACTGAGGCAGCCGCCCTCTCCCGTGCACACGATCGACGTCCGCATCGCCAACCCGGAGGATCGCTTGCCGATCCAGCGGATGCTCGAGCTGTACCAGCACGATCTCTCCGACATCTGGGACCAGGATCTCGACTGCCACGGCGAGTACGGCTACGAGCTCGACCACTGCTTCGGCGCGGAGGGTTGCCGGGCCTTCGTCGCCACCGTGGCCGGCAGGTACGCCGGTTTCGCCTTGGCCGACCGGGCGGTCCGGATCGGCACCGAGGGCTCCTGGATGGACCAGTTCTTCGTCGTCAGGAAGTACCGGCGCCGGGGTGTCGGCGAGTCGCTGGCCCGGACCGTGTTCGCGGCCCTGCCCGGGCGCTGGGAGGTCGGCCAGATGCCCGCAAACCATGCCGCCCAGGCGTTCTGGCGCAAGGTCATCGGCGCGTACACGTCAGGCCAGTTCAAGGAGCACGAGGTACGCATCGGCCGGTGGCAAGGCGTCGTGCAGATGTTCGACAGCCGCAAGGGCCCGGCTGAAGCACTCGGGAGCGCGGGATGCGAGGCGCAGGCCATGGGCCGCGAACCCGTGACCCGGCAGCTCATCAGCTCCGGATCGACGTTCGAAGAACAGATCGGCTACTCGCGCGCCGTCGTCGCAGGCGACTGGGTCTTCGTCTCCGGCACCACCGGCTTCGACTACCGCACCATGTCGATCTCGGACAGCCTGCTCGTGCAGACGGAGCAGTGCCTGCAGAACATCGACGCGGCCCTGCGCCAGGCCGGTTCCGGCCTCGCCGACGTGGTGCGCGTCACCTACGTCCTGCCCGACGGCACGGAGTTCGAACAGTGCTGGCCGGTCCTGCGCAAGTACTTCGGCACGGTCCGCCCGGCAGCGACGATGATTTCGGCCGGCCTCGCCGACCCGCGGATAAAGATCGAGATCGAGGTGACGGCGCTGAAGCGACCGCCGCCTTCGGCGCCGCAGCCATGAGCGCCGTATCGGTCCGCCAGGCCGTCCTCGGCGACCTCGACGCGCTGGCGCCGCTCTTCGACCGCTACCGGCAGTTCCAGGGCCGCGACGGCGACGTCGGGGCGGCACGGGAGTTCCTGCGCGCCCGGTTCGATCACGGCGAGTCGATCGTCTTCCTTGCCGTCGACGACGAGCGGGCGCTCGGCTTCGCGCAGCTCTATCCGAGCTTCTCGTCGGTGTCGCTGACGCGCGTCTTCCTGCTCAACGACCTGTTCGTCGACGAGCCCGGGCGGCGCCGCGGCGTCGCCTCGTGCCTTCTCGCCGCAGTCGAGGCGCACGCGCGGGCGCTCGATGCGGCGCGCATCACCCTGTTCGTGGCCCGGCCCAACACGGCCGCGCAGGCGCTGTACGAGGCCAGGGGCTGGAAGCAGGACGATCAGTTCCACGTGTACCACCGCCATTCGCAGGGCTGAGGTCCGGAGTACAGTGGAAATCCCAACGCTCCAGGAGATGGCCATGCGAAGCACTCTGACCCGGACACTCGTCGTCTGCGCCGGGCTCGCGATCGCCGGTTCGGCAGCCGCGCAGTCGACCGACAAGGACCGGCCTGCCGCTGCGCAAGGCAGCGCGAAGTCCTCGGCCGCGAAGCCGTCGGCGGCGCCGAAGCGGCTCGACTTCGTGCCGGGCAACAGCGTCAAGGAGACGGCCACCCGCTCGACCACGCCCGCCACTGCAGCGCCCGCGCACGCGCCGGCGAAGCAAGGGTCGGGCTGCGAGTCCGGCTACAGCGACGCCTGAGTTCGCTGCCGGTACCCGGCCCGAGGAGCATGTCCCGGCTTCGCGCCGCGCAAGGCGACATCACCCGGCTGCCGGTCGACGCCATCGTCAACGCCGCCAACGAGTCGCTGCTGGGCGGCGGCGGCGTCGACGGGGCCATCCATCGCGCCGCCGGCCCGGAGCTCCTGCAGGCCTGCCGGACGCTCGGCGGCTGCCGGACGGGCGAGGCCAAGGCCACGGCAGGCTTTCGCCTGCCGGCGCAGCATGTCATCCACACCGTGGGACCGGTCTGGCGCGGCGGCACGAAAGGCGAGGCGGAGCTGCTCGCGGCCTGCTACCGCAACGCGCTCGAGCTGGCCGCGTCGCTCGGCGTGCAATCGGTCGCCTTTCCGAGCATCAGCACCGGCGTCTACGGCTACCCGATCGCGCAGGCGGCGCCGATCGCCGTCGCCAGCGCGTCGCGGGCGCTGGAGCGCCTGCCGCAGATCCGAGAGCTGGTCTTCTGCTGTTTCTCCGCCGAGGATCTCGCGGTCTACGAGGCCGTGCTCGGCGCAGAAGGCCAGCGGCCATGACGCCGGCCGCGAGTTCCCTCCGGCTCGAGCTCGACGACCTTTCTCGCCCGGCCGTCCACGCCCTTCTCGACGAGCACCTGCAGAACATGCGCCAGCTCTCGCCGCCCGGAAGCGTGCATGCGCTCGACCTCGACAAGCTGCGCCGCCCCGAGATCACCTTCTGGACCGCATGGCGCGGCGGCGATCTCCTGGGCTGCGGCGCCCTGAAGGAGATCGACGCGACGCAAGGCGAGGTGAAGTCGATGCGCACGCCGCAGGCGAGCCGCCGCCAGGGCGCCGCCAAGGCGATGCTCGCCCACCTCGTCGAGGTCGCCCGGGCGCGCGGCTACGAGCGCCTGTGGCTGGAAACGGGTGCGATGGCCGCCTTCGTCCCGGCGCGAATGCTCTACCAAAGCTTCGGCTTCACCGACTGCGGCCCCTTCGCCGGCTACGAGGACGACCCGAACAGCCACTTCATGACGCTGCGGCTGTGCCGCTGATCGCTCCCCGGCGCATCGAGACGGCGCGCCTGATCGTCCGGCCGGTGCGCGAGGCCGACCTGCCTGCCCTCCTGGACGTCAACGCCGACGAGGAAGTCACGGCCCTGCTCCCGTACGCGCGCTGGCGATCGATGGCCGATGCCGCCGCCTGGCTGACGCGCATGGCGGGCATCGAGGCCGGCGGCGGCGCGGTCCAGCTCGTGATCGCGGACAAGGCCCCCGACCGCGCCATCGGCACCTGCCTCCTGTTCCGCTTCGAGGAGGCCAGCGCACGCGCAGAACTCGGCTACGTGCTGGGGCAGCGCCACTGGGGCCGCGGCCTGATGCACGAGGCGCTGACGGGTTTGCTCGACCACGCCTTCGGAGACATGGGCCTGCGCCGGATCGAGGCCGAGATCGACGTGCGCAACGTCGCGTCGGCGTGCGTGGTCCGGCGCCTCGGCTTCACGAGGGAGGGCCTGCTGCGCGAGCGCTGGGTCACCAAGGGCGAGGCGCGCGACGTCGAGGTCCACGGCCTGCTGCGCGACGAATGGGCGCGCCGGCCGGCCTGGACACGTTGCCGAACCCGCTCTCGCAAACCCTTCGCTTCCGCTGACCGCAGGGATGCCGGCGGGATGGAACAATCGCCGCCTGTCGAGGAGGACCTTTGATGTCGACAGCGACCGACGACAACGATGCACCGGCCTGGCACAGGCGTTTCGCTGCCGGCTGCAACAACCGGGCCTGGGACCTGGCGACGCAGCCGCGCACGCCTGCCGAAGACCGCGAAATGCTCGACGCGGCGCACGCCTCGGCCTGGCACTGGGGTCGGGTCGGGACCGAGCTCCACCGCATGCGCGCGCAGATGCTGCTCGCGGAGGTGCACGCCCTGCTCGGCTTCGGCCCCTCGTCGCTGCAGCTCGCCGAAGGGATGCGCAGCTACTTCCTGGGCCGCGAGACGCCCGACTGGGAGCTCGCGTTCACGCACGCCATCTGCGCGCACGCAGCGCACGCCGCACAGCGGCCCGATGAGCATCGGCGTGCGTACGCGGATGCGCTGGCGGCACTGCAGGCCGTCACCGATCCCGAGGACCGGCAGATCGTCGAGAAGACTTTCCGCCAGGTGCCGCCACCCTGATGCGGGCCGAGGCTTGCATCCATTCTTTCCTTCAGACCACGAGTTCCCATGTCCAAACCTCGCAAACGTGTCTCCCCTTCCCTCGCCTGGAAAGCCGCCGAGCTCGCCGTCGCCGTGCCGCAGGTCGTTGCGCACCGCATGACGCGGATGGCGCTCGCCGGCCCGACGCTGTCGCCGCGCGACCGCAAGGAATTCCAGGGCATGGTCGCGGAGAAGAACGCGGCCTTCTCGGCCGCCTGGACGGCGATGGCCTGGCAGACGGCGGTGGCACAGCAGACGCTCGCGGCTTCGTTCCTGACCTCGATGCTGTCGGCAGGACGCGGCCGCAGGCCGTCCGCGGCAGCGGCCGCGACGCAGTGGCACAACGCCGCGGTCGGCGTCCTCGGCAAGGGGCTGGCGCCCGTGCATCGCCAGGCCGTGGCCAATGCGCGTCGCCTGGCCAAGACGAAGTTGCGCTGAACAGCCGCCCGCCGCCGCTGCGTCACGGCACGGCATCGCGATGAACCCTTCTGCCGGCGGCTTTCCCTACGCGCTGCTCGCCGATCTCGTGCTCGCCGTGCACGTGGCGCTGGTGCTGTTCGTGGTCTGCGGCTTCGTCGCCATCGTGGTCGGCAACCTGCTCGTCTGGAAATGGGTCAACCGACTCGGGTTCAGGGTCGCTCACCTGGCGGCGATCGGCATCGTGGTCGCGGAGGCCTGGTTCGGCATCGTCTGCCCGCTCACGTCGCTGGAGATGTGGCTGCGCACCCAGGCCCGAGGCGCGACGTACGCTGGCGGGTTCATCGAGCACTGGTTGTCGCGCATCCTGTACCACGACCTGCCGGCGTGGGTGTTCACGGCGGTCTACTCGCTGTTCGGGCTCGCCGTCGCGGCGGCGTGGTGGCTGTTTCCGCCGCGGCGGCCGCGGCGAGGAGACGGCTATCCTGGACCGGATCGCTCGGGCGTGGCCTGAGCAGCGAGGCCGCCATGTGCAGGAACATCAGGACCTTGTTCAACTTCGAGCCACCGGCCACCGAGCTCGAGATCCGCGACGCGTCGCTGCAGTTCGTCAGGAAGCTGAGCGGCTTCAGCGTGCCCTCGAAGGCCAACCAGGCGGCGTTCGACCGTGCCGTGAAGGACGTCGCGGCGGCGGCGCGGACGCTGATCGGCTCGCTCGTCACGAACGCCGACCCGCGCAACCGCGAGACCGAGGCGGCCCGCGCCCGGGCGCGCTCGGCGGCCCGATTCGCGCCGGGCGGGCCATCCTGACCGGGCCCTGAAGGCAGGCGCTCGGGCGCGGTTCGCAGGCGCTCCGGACGATGCAGCCCGGACTCGCCGCGGGCAAAATACCGGCAGGAGAATTCGCGGTGCCGCCTTCAGCGCAGACCTTCGCGCTCACGAAGATCCAGCCGCCCCGGGTGCGGGCCAGCCTGGTCGCGCGGGGTCGGCTCGAGGACGCCATGGCCGTGGCGGCGCTCGGCCGCCGTCTGGTGCTCGTCGCCGCCCCGGCCGGCTTCGGCAAGACGGTGGCCCTGACCCGTCTCATCGAGCGGGTGCGCGACGAGGCCTGCGTGGCGTGGATCTCGGTCGACCACGACGACGACCCGCTCGGCCTGCTCGCCTGCCTGATCGCCGCTCTCGAGCCGCTCGACCCGCCCTGGCGCACCGACCCGGAGGCACTCATCGCCACCGCCGGCGGCAGCCGTGCCGACCGCTACGCCGTGGCGACGCAGGTGCTCAACGCGCTCGCCGCCTGTGACATCCGGCGCGGCCTGATCGTCCTCGACGACGCGCACCGGATCACCGACGAGGCGGTGTTCGATTTCCTCGACGTGCTGCTCGAGCGGCTGCCGCCGCAGTGGGGCTTCGTCGTTTCCAGCCGCACCGAGCCGCCGCTGGCATCGCTGGCACGCCTGCGTGCGCACGACGACCTGGCCGAGTTCCGCGAGCGCGAGCTGCGCTTCACACTCGACGAGGTGCGATCGCTCCTGCCCGAGGGCGACGCGGCCGGTGCCGCGGAGCGAGAGGCCACCAGCCAGCGCCTCGCCGCCAGGACGCACGGCTGGGCGGTCGGCCTGCGCCTGGCGATCAATGGCCTCGCCGCGGGGCACGGAACGCAGTCGGCGATCGGCGACAGTGCCGGCGATCGGCACGTCTTCGACTACCTGGTCAACGAAGTGCTGGGCGAACTGCCCGACGACCTGGGCCTGTTCCTGCTGCGCTGCTCGGTGCTCGCCGAGCTGAGCGCCGGCCGCTGCGCCGCCGTCTCGGCCGACGCCCGGGCCGCCCAATGGCTCGAGGAGATCGAGCGGCGCGGCCTCTTCGTTTCCGTGCTGCAGGGCGCCGAGACGACGCTGCGCCTGCACGACCTGTTCCGCGACTGCCTGCGCGACCGGCTTCGCCGCGAGCTGCCCGACGAGCTGCCCGCCCTCTGCGGCCGGGCCGCCGCCGGCAAGGCCGACACCCTGCGCCGGATCGGCTTCCTCGTCCGCGCCGGCGACTGGGCGCAGGCGGAGGCGACGCTCGCCGACGCCGGCGGGCTGCTCATCACCACGGTGGGCGCGGCGCCGGTGCTGCGCCTGATCGAGCAGTTCCCGCCGGCGATGCGCGAGAGCTCGCCCATGCTGGCGCACATGCGCTGCCTGGCGGCGTGGTCGGGCTGGGACTGGCTCGGCATGCAGGCAGCGGCGGCTCAGGCACGGGCCGGCTTCGAGCGCGCCGGCAACGCCCTCGGCGCGTGGCGCGCCGGCATCTACGAGGCGATCGGCCTCGGCATCGGCGGCCGGCCCGAGGACGCGATGCGCCGCCTCGAGATCCCGCCCGGCCTGCAGATCTGCGTCGAGGGCCGCACCCTGGCCGCCCTCGTCCGCGGCTACGCCGCGCTCGACGCCGGGCCGCTCACCGAGGTCGCGCCCTGCTACACGGACGTGCTCGATCTGCTCGAATCCAGCCGCGATCCCATGCTCTGGTATCAGTGCGTGCCGCGCAGCCTGCAGTGCGGACTGCCCGGCATGACCGATCCTCTGCGCCGCTTCGCCGCCGGCGCCCTGGCCGTCGTTCCCGATCACCCGACGCCCCTGCGCGCGATCGCCTACGCCACCTCGGCCTGGGCCGACCTGTGGACCGGCCGCCTCGACAGCGCGGCGCAGACCGGCGCACTCGCGGAGTCCGACGCGCGCTGGCTCGGCCCGCCGCCCAACGTCCGCCTCGCCGTGCACACGCTGCTGGCGATGCTCTATGCGGTGCAGGGCCGGCAGGACGCCAGCCGGCGCTCGGTCGAGGAGATCCTGAAGCTGTTCGACGGCCCGGCGGCGGCTACCACCGGGGCTCGCCGATCTACGCCTTCCACCGCCTGTTCGCGATCCGCCTCGCCGATGCCATGGACGACGGCGAGGCGGTGCTTCGCCTCGCACGCGAGCTGCCGCCGGCCCCGGCCACGCGCGGGAACGGCCTGCGCTTCCTCCTCGAGGCGCAGCGCCGGGCCCTCGCCGCTCGCGTCGCCTGGCACGAAGGCCGGATCGACGAGGCGCGACGTGCCTTCGAGGCGGCCCTGGCCGACGAGGCACGGCTGCTGGTCTATGGCGAAGCCGCCGAGCTCCGACTGCGCCTGGCCCGGGCGCTGTCGATGCTCGGCGACACGGCCGCCGCGGCCAGGGCCCTCGAGCCCGTGTTCGACGCCGCCGAGCGCGACGGCGGCCCGGGCGGCGCGCTGGCGGCCGGCGCCGAGGGCCTGCGCCATCTGGCCGAGTCACGCTGGGACAAGCGCTTCGATCCGGCCCGCATCGCGACGCTGCGCGCCTGGGCCG
>NZ_JANODC010000486.1:0-3473 GCF_031412495.1 Rhizobacter sp.
GTCGAGTGCGACGAGGCGTCGATGCCTGCGGCCGCCAGCGCCGCCTGGCTCGAGTGGTCCGCATCGACGCCCGACGCGCCGTGCATCGCCATCTGCTCGACCAGCCAGGGCGACGCCGTCTGCAAGGGCTGCGGCCGCACCTTCCTCGAGGTGCAGCGCTGGACCGAGATGTCGCCCGCCGAGAAGCGCCAGACCTGGCGCCGCATCACGCGCGACGGCACGGCCTGGCGCTTCAACCGATACGCCGAGCGCGCCCACGAGCCGGAGACAGGGAAGAGCGCCGCGGCCGCATGAGTCGGCCGCCTCTGTTGGCGAGCGCGCGGCGCATCGCGCCCCTCGCCTGGCCGGTGTTCGTGGGCCAGGTCGCGGTGCTCGCGTTCAGCACGGTCGATACGGTGATGGTGGCGCGCACCAGCGCCATCGATCTGGCCGCCCTGGCCATCGGCGCCTCGGTCTACATCTCGGTGTTCGTCGGCTTCATGGGCGTCGTCCTCGCCATCGGCCCGATCGCCGGCCAGCTGTACGGCGCCGGCAAGCTGCGGGAGAGCGGTCGGGCCACCGAGCAGGCGATCTGGCTGGCGCTGGCGCTCGCCGTCCCCGGCTGTGCCTTGCTGCTGTTTCCGGACCCCTTCATCGCCCTCGCCCGGGCCGGGCCCGCGGTCGCCGCGAAGGTGCGCGACTACCTGTTCGGCCTTGCCTTCGCCCTGCCTCCGGCGCTGGTCTTCACCGCCTACCGCGGCTTCAACATCGCCGTCTCGCGACCCAAGGCGGTCATGGCGCTTCAGATCGTGGCACTCGGGCTGAAGGTTCCGCTCAACGCCCTGCTCGTCTTCGGCTGGACCCTCGCCACGCCCGTCGGCGAGCTGCGCCTGCCGGCCATGGGCGTGACGGGCTGCGGCTGGGCGACGGCGATCGTCATGGGCTGCCAGCTGCTCGCCGCCTGGATGCTCCTGCGCCTCGACCCGTTCTACGCGCCGTTCGGGCTCGGCCGCCGCATCGGCCGGCCCGACCCGGCCCGGCTCTCGGCGCTGCTGCGGCTCGGCCTGCCGATGGGCCTGGCGATCGTCGTCGAGGTGACCGGCTTCACCTTCATGGCCTTCTTCGTCTCTCGCATCGGCGCCACCGCCGTCGCCGGACACCAGGTGGCGGTGAACATGGTCTCGATGATGTTCATGCTGCCGCTGGCCATCGCCAATGCGACGAGCACGCTGGTCGCCCAGCGCGTCGGCGCCGACGACGCCCAGGACGCTCGGCAGATCGGCTGGGCAGGCCTCGAGATCGGCATCCTCGTCGCCGCCGTCCTGGGTGGCGCCGTCTACCTTCTGCGCAGCGAGGTGGTCGGCCTCTACACCGCCAACCCGGTGATCGTCGCCGCCGCGGTGCCGCTGCTCGCCTGGGTGGCGCTGTTCCACATCGCCGACGCGGCGCAGACCATCGCGGCCTTCGTGCTGCGCGCCTACCGAATCGCCGCCGTGCCGCTGGTCGTCTACGTGCTGGCGATCTGGGGCGTGGGCCTCGGCGGCGGCTACGTGGTCGCCTTCGACCTCTTCGGCGTCAGCCCGGCCTGGGCCCGCGCAGCGCAGGGCTTCTGGTCGATGTCGACGCTGGGCCTCGCGGTGGCGGCGATCGGCATGACGACGTTCCTGGCCTGGACCCTGCGCCGGCAACGCGGCGCCGAGCGCCGCGCTCTGCTCGAGAAAGCCTAGGGCCGCTCTAGGCGGCAGCGACCGCGGCAGCTGCCGCCGGCGCCTGGGCCGCCGTTGCCGGCAGCTCGATGACGAAGCAGCTGCCGCCGCCGTCGCGCGCCTCGCAGCGCACGCTGCCGCCGTGCCGCTCGGCGATCTGCTTGACGAGCGCCAGGCCGAGGCCGACGCCGCCGTCCTGCTCCGCATGCCCGGGCATGCGGAAGAAGGGCTCGAAGATGCGCTCGCGCATCTCGGGCGGAACGCCCGGCCCGCGGTCGCGGACCCGGACCTCGGCGCGCCTGCCGCCGGCGGCGGCGACGCTGCGCAGGATCACCTCGATCTCGCCGCCGCCGTAGCGGCGGGCGTTCTCGAGCAGGTTGCGCAGGGCGCGGTGCAGGAGGCGGGTCTCGCCGGCGACGAAGACGCTGCCGGAGGCGTCCACCACCGCGTCGACGTGCGACGCCTCCTCGGCAGCGACGGCGAGCAGGTCGACCGGCTCGACGCGCAGCTGCTCGCGGGTCGCGTCGAGGCGGCTGGCGAGCAGCACCTCCTCGACCAGCGCGTCGAGCTCGGCGACGTTGGTGTCGATCTCCTGCTTCAGCCGCTCGCGCTGGGCCGGCCCGGCCTTGTCGAGCATCGACACCGCCATCTTCATCCGCGCCAGCGGCGAGCGCAGCTCGTGGCTGGCGTTGGCGAGCAGCGACTGGTGCGAGCGGACCAGCGCCTCGACCCGCGCCGCCGCGACGTTGAAGCTCGCGGCCACGGCGCCCACCTCGTCGTTGCCCGAGAGCGCGACGCGGTGGCCCAGCTCGCCGGCACCGAACTGCTCGACGCCGCTCTTCAGGGCCTCGAGGCGCCGCGTCAGCCGCCGCACGACCGGGTAGGCGCCGGCGGCGACGGCGATGAACAGGACGACGAGGACGACCACCAGGCCGGCGCCGCGCGACAGGCCGGGCAGCACCGTCGGCCACTGCCGCTGCGAGGCGAGGCTCCTCGGCCGTTCCTCGGACGAGCCGCCCGCCTGCGCGCCGCTGCCCTGGCGGCGGCCGCCCCAGCGCATCGTCCACAGGGTGCGGCCGTCGTCGAGCTTGAACGGAAAGGCCTTCTGGCCGTCGGCAACGCGGCGGAGGAAGCTCTCGGAGGCACCGATGCGCTGGCCGGCGACGCTGTCGAGGGCCAGCGGCATGCGCAGGCGCTGCGACCAGTCGAGCAGCGCCGCCGCCTGTGTTTCAGGGGGAGCGTCGGGGCCCGGCAGGACGTTGTCGAGCAGGTCGGCCCAGGCGCCGAGGCGCTCGCTGACCACCTGCTCGGTGTTGGAGCGCTCCTGGTCGAGCGTGCGCTGGACGATCCAGCCCGACCCGAACGCGAAGAGCAGCAGGACCACGACCACCGTCGCGTAGATCCTGAGGTACAGGCTTTTCATGGTGCCGCCCGGCCTGCCGCTCAGGCGCCGTGGTCGGCGTCCTGTTTCCTGGCGAAGACGTAGCCGGCACCGCGCACGGTCAGGACGCGCCGCGGCGCCTTCGGATCGTCCTCGATGGCGGCGCGGATGCGCGAGATGTGGACGTCGATCGAGCGATCAAAGGCCTCGAGCGGATGGCCCTTGAGCGAATCCATGATCTGGTCGCGCGAGAGGACCCGACCCGGGCTCTGCGCGAGCACGACGAGGAGGTCGAACTGGTGCCCGGTCAGGTCGCAGAGCTTGCCGTCGAGCCGGGCGACGCGGGCGCCGAGGTCGATCTCGAGGCGGCCGAAGCGGAGCACGTCGTCGTCGGCGGCCTGCGGCGA